>CACYDL010000157.1 GCA_902773195.1 uncultured Lachnospiraceae bacterium | reverse complement strand
CTGAGGACGGACTTCCTGCTGGAAAGCCTTGTGGGGGAGGCGGATTCGGCGCTTCCCGCTTCCTACAGGAATCCCTCGCTGACCGCGGTGGCCAGCCAGGGCTCCGCCAACGCCTGCTGGGCCTACGCCGCGCTGGATGCGGGGCAGATCGGCCTTCTCGGAAGAGGCGTGGGGGACGGAAGCTTCCTGTTCTCTCCGGGCCATCTGGCTTACGCCGCGTTTCACGGAGCGGGAGAGAGCTGGGGAACGACGGGGGCGAACTGGCTCGCCATAGGCGGCTCGCCGACGATCTCCTCCGGCACGCTTCTTCGCTGGTACGGAGCGGCCTCTTCCTCGCAGTTCTCCACGCCCAGAACCGCTTCGGGAGGAAACTACTCCCTGACGGAGGAGCAGATGTCCTCTTCCGTCAGCCATCTGACGAGCGTTTTCCGGCTCAGCTACCCCAACGCCAGCTCCTCGGTCTCCGCGCGAATGGAGGCGGTGGAGGAGATCAAGCAGGCCGTCTGCGACTACGGAGCCGTCGCGATCGACTTCAACACGGCGGGCTACGATGCCTCCACGGCCAGTGTCTTCAACGCGACGTCCGGCATAAACCACGAGGCGGTGATCGTCGGCTGGGACGACAGCCGCGTCACGGCGGCCAGGGAGACGGACGCAGGCGGGGAAGAAGTATCCCTGCCCGGGGCTTTTCTGGTCAAGAATACCTACGGTACCGCCTACGGGGAGAACGGATATCTCTGGCTTTCCTATTACGACTGTTCGATGACGCGGCCCTATGTGTTTGTCTTCGAGGACACGGTGACGGGAGAGCACGGGGACGAGGATCTCTTCTCCTATGACGGGACCGGGTACCGGAACTGGATCGCCTCCAATACGCAGTCCGTGGTCTGCGCCAACGTCTTCGAGGCGGACGACTACGAGAGAATCCGCGCGGCGGGCTTCTATCTGCCCGCCGGCGCCTCCTATACCGTCACGCTCCGAACGGAGCTGGAGAACGGCGACCCCAACACGGGCGTCGTCTCGGCCGCCGTCTCCGGCCATGAGCGCTATATGGGCTTCTACACGGCGGCGTTTGATGTTCCCGTGACGGTCAGGAAGGGCAGCTCCTTCGCCGTGCTCGTGGAGGCGACCGCCGACGGAACGGATTACGCCTATTTCGAGGGGGAGACCAACACCTACACGAACGGCCTGGTCAAGAAAACGGTCTGCGGGGAAGGCGAGACCTGGATCAGCATGGGAGGCGGCGCCTTCACGGACATCCTGAAGAAGACCTTCTCCGTCACGAAGACCGATTCCTCCGGGACGGGACAGAAGACGACCGTGTCGGGCGCCGCCTACGGAAACGCCTGCATCAAGGCCTACGGCTCTCCGGCAGAGGAGTACCGGATCTACAACGGCACCGACTATTCCGAGGTCTATGATTTCAACTATTTTATCGCCTCGGATCCGGCCCTCGCGGCGAAATATGAGCATGATCCCGCCGGAGCTCTGGCGTATTTCGTGAAGACCGGCATGGGAAAGATGCTTCAGGCCTGCGCCGAATTCGACGTGAAATCCTATGTGCTGGAATACGCCTCTCTCAGGCGCCTCTACGGGACGGACTGGAAGAAATACTACGCCGACTACATGGAGAGCGGCAGGGCGGCGGGAAGAAACGGCACGGGATGCAGCGTGATGAAGGATCCCCTCACGGTCTACGGAGGCCTTGACTACGCGGACGTCTACGATTACGCCTATTACGTGAAGCGCTACGGCCTGTCGGAAAAATACCGCTACGACGATTACGGCGCCCTGAAGTATTTTGTGGTCAGCGGGACGGCCGCGCTGGAGCGGGGAAACCTCGCCTTCAACGTGAGGTCCTACATCAAGGAATATCCGGAGTGCCGGAGATCCTACGGCACAAACTGGGGCGGCTACTACAGGAGCTACATCAAATACGGCAAGGCGAAGGGCCGCCACGGCACCGGCTGCACGAAGATGGTGGCTCCCGTTACCGTGTACAACGGTCTGGATTACGCGGCGGTCTACGACTATGAGTACTACATCGCCCGATACGGGCTGAAGGAACGCTTTCAGTACGACGACTACGGGGCGCTGGAGTACTTTGTCACGGTCGGCACCGCGGAGCTCGCGAGGGGGAACCTGGCGTTCAACGTGAGGTCCTACATCAAGGAATACCCGGAGTGCCGGAAGTCCTACGGGAGGAACTGGGGCGGCTACTACAGGAGCTACATCAAGTACGGCAAGGCGAAGGGCCGCCACGGCACCGGCTGCTCCTCGATGGTCAGTCCCGTCACGGTGTACGAGGGGAAGAATTACGCCTCGGAATACAGCTTCTTCTACTATACCGGCACCTATCCGGCCATCCGGGAGGAGTACCAGTACGACGACTACGGAGCCCTGGCCCACTATGTGACGGTCGACAGGAAGAAGGGCGTAAAGGCGAAAAACGGATGACGCGCCTGAAGAAACGACGTACATAAAGGGATGTCATGCCTGAAAGAGCAACGCGCCCGAAAGAACGACGCGCCTGAAAGAATGACATGTATTTAAAAAAACGTGCGGCATAGGATGACGCACAGAAAAGATGACCTGCACAGAGGAAGCCCCGCCGGAGATGAGATCCGGCGGGGCTTTCCTCTTTCAGACGCTTCAGGCCGTCCGGCTAAGAGAGACGGCGTCAGGCGCTCTTGATTTCCTTCCAGTAATTGTAGTACATCCTCTCCGTTTCCTCTCCCAGATACCGGTAGGCCTCCAGGTGCTCGTATTTGCTCAGATCCGGGAAGAGCACCTCGTTTTCAAGCTCTTCCTCGTCCATATACTCCCGGGCCGCCGTATTGGGCGAGGAGTAGTAGATGTACTCGAAGTTCTGATAGGCGATGTCGCCGCGGCACATGTAGTCGATCCACGCGGCGGCCGCCTTTTTGTGCCTGGAGTCCTTCGTCATGACCCAGGAGTCGAGCCACACGTTGGTTCCTTCCTTCGGGATGCAGTAGGTGAGATCCGGGTTCTCCTCGCGGGTGAATTCCGCCTCGCCCGAGTAGATGACGCCGATCTTGGCTTCCCCGGCGATCATCTTGTCCCTGACCTCGTCCACGACGTAGGCCTGTACCAGAGGCTTCTCCTCGATCAGCAGGTCCCTGGCCTCCTCCAGTTCCTTCGGGTCCGACGTGTTCATGGAGTATCCCAGCTTCTTGAGGGCGACCATGAACAGATCCCTGACGCTGTCCTGCATGAGAATCTCGTCGTTGTAGGCGGGATCCCAGAGAATGTCCCAGCTGTCCACCGGCTCCTCGATCAGGGCGCTGTTGTACAGGATGCCCACCGTGCCCCACATATAGGGAACGGAATACTTGTTTTCGGGATCGAAGTCCTGCGACATCTTCCAGTATTCCTCGCCGATGTTGGCTCTGACGTTGGGCATCGCGTCGAAATCCAGCTCCCCGAGGAGACCGACCTCCGACATCTTGGCGATCATATAATCCGAGGGGCAGATCACGTCGTACTGGGAGGGATCGGCGGCGATCTTGGGATACATGATCTCGTTGGTCTCGAAGACGTCGTAGATCACGTCGTAGCCGGTCTCTTCCTCAAAGCTGGTGATGACGTCCGGGTCCAGGTATTCTCCCCAGTTGTAGACGTAGAGCTTGTTGCTGTCGTCGTCCGGCTGGGCCTTGTGTCCGTTGCCGCATCCCGTCAGCAGGGCGGCGGAGAGAACGACGGCGGCAGCCTTTCGTGAAACGGTCCTGATTTTCTTCATGTCTTCACACCTCCGCTTCTTCAGCCCGGGACGGGCCGCCCGCTCTCTGGACGAGGATCAGCAGAACCAGGACCGAGACGAAGATCATCGCCGACAGGGCGTACATCTCGGGCTTGATGCCCAGCTTTACCTCGGAGTAGATCTTGGTCGACAGCGTGTGAACGCCGGCGCCGGCGGTAAAGTGCGTGATGATGAAATCGTCGATGGACATCGTAAACGCCATCAGGCCTCCCGACAGGATCGAGGGCATGATTTCCGGCAGCACGGTCTTGAAAAACGCGTACACGGGACTCGCACCCAGATCGAGAGCCGCCTCGTAGATATGGGGGTTGAGCTCCCGGTAGCGCGGCATGACGCTGAGGATCACATAGGGGATGTTGAAGGTGATGTGGGCCATCAGGATCGTGCCGAACCCGAACTGTATGCGCAGCGTCAGGAACAGAAGCATAAAGGAGACGCCGGTGACGATGTCGGCGTTCAGCATCGGGATGTTGGTGATGCCTGTCATGACGGTTCTTCCGGTCTTGCTCATCTTGGACATGCAGATGCAGGCCGCTGTGCCCAGTATGACCGCGACGACGGACGAGATGAGGGCCAGCAGGATCGTGTTGATGAAGGCCTGCCCGATCTCCGCGTCCGTAAAGAGGGAGCGGTACCAGTTCAGCGTGAAGCCGCCCCAGTGGCCCCGGCTCTTGCTCCTGTTGAAGGACTGCACGATCAGGAGGGCGATGGGCGCGTACATGAAGATGAAAATGAGCGCGATATAGAGCTTTTTAATTCCCGAAAATCTGGCTTTCTTTTTCATTTCGACTCCTCCTTACTCTCCGTGACCATGGAGACCACCACGCTGATGATGATGAAAACAAGGAGGACGAGGGACAGCCCGGAGCCGAGATTCCAGTCGTAGGCGACCATGAATTCCTGCTCGATGACGTTGCCGATGAGCAGGATCTTTCCGCCTCCCAGGAGGGAGGACACGACGAAGGTCGTGAGCGCCGGGATGAAAACCATCGTGATTCCCGAGATCACCCCGGGAAGGGAGAGCGGGAAAATCACCCTGGTGAAGGTCTGCCTCGTGCCCGCCCCGAGATCGTGGGCGGCGTTGATGACGTTGGCGTCGATCTTCTCCAGCGAATTGTAGATCGGCAGGATCATGAACGGCAGGAAATTGTAGACCATGCCCAGTATGATCGCCCCCGGCGTGTTGATCAGGCGCAGAGGGGAGAGCCCCAGCGACTGAAGAAACGTGTTGATGATGCCTGTCTTTTCCAGAATGGACTGCCAGGCGTAGGTGCGGAGCAGGAAGTTCATCCACATCGGCACGATGAGGAGCATCGTGAGAAAGGAATTCGAGTCCTTCTGGGTCTCCACAAGAAAAACGCAAAGAGGATAGGCGAGCACGAGGCACACGCAGGTGGCCGCGAAGGACAGAAGGAGCGCGTAGAGCAGCGCCTTGCTGTGGGCCGGATGGGCGATGGCCGCGATATTCGCGAGGGTGAAGTGTCCGGACGCGTCCGTGAGACCGTACCAGACGACCATGATCAGAGGCACGACGATAAAGAGCGCGCCCCAGATCATATAGGGAACGCCGAGGAAACCGGCGATGTGCTTCGTTTTATTCATTTGTCAGCGCCGCCTCCCCGTACTCAGAGTCAGGCTTCTTCATGACCTGAATGTTGAAGGGATCGATGCGGAGCCCCACTTCGGAGCCGACCTCGCAGTGGCGCGTGGAGTGGGCGACCCATTCCCTGCCCTTCACGTCGACGCACATCTCGTAGTGGACGCCCTTGAAGATCAGATCCGTCACGACGCCCTTCACGCTGCCGCTGCCGTCCGTGACCAGCTCCAGGTCCTCCGGGCGGATGACCACGTCCACCGGCTGATCGGTTCCGAATCCGGTATCCACGCATTCGAACGGGTTTCCGTCGATGGTGACGAGGCCGTCTCTGACAAAAACAGCCGGGAAGAGGTTGCTGTCCCCGATAAAATCCGCCACGAAGGCGTTCTCGGGCTCGTTGTAGATCTGCTCCGGCGTGCCCATCTGCTGGATGTAGCCCTGGTTCATGACGACGATCGTATCGGACATCGTCAGGGCCTCCTGCTGGTCGTGGGTGACGTAGATGAAGGTGATGCTGAGCTCGTTCTTCATCCGGATCAGCTCGTACTGCATATCCTGCCGGAGCTTGAGATCCAGGGCGCCGAGGGGCTCGTCGAGAAGGAGAACCTCGGGCTCGTTGACGATCGCCCTGGCGATGGCGACGCGCTGCTGCTGCCCGCCGGAGAGGTTGGTGACGGAGCGCCTCTCAAAGCCCTCGAGGCCGACCAGCTTCAGGGCGTAGGCGATCTTGTCGTCGATGTAGGATTTGGGCTGTTTGCTGATTTTGAGACCGAACGCGATATTATCCGCAACGTTCATGTGTGTAAACAGAGCGTAGTTCTGAAACACGGTATTCAGTTTTCGTTTATTGGGGGGAAGATTCGTGATGTCCCTGCCCTCGAAGATGACGGATCCGGAATCGGGGGAATCGAAGCCCGCGATCAGACGGAGCGTCGTGGTCTTTCCGCAGCCGGAAGGACCGAGCAGAGTCACAAACTCGTTTTTGTGAATGACAAGGTCAAGATTGTCGAGTACAACCTTGCCGCCGAAGGATTTGGATACGTGATTCAGATGGATAAGCTCGTTGTTCAACTCATAAACCCTCCTTACAAATGATCCGCTGAGCCGGAAAGGAAATCCCTCTTCCGCGCCGGAGGAAGCGGCGTGGCTGCCGCGTGTGCCGGCCGCGGATGCGGTGAGGAGCCCGGATCCGGGGCGGAGAATACAAATCGATTAATTATATCAGAAACATTTCTGTTAGCAAATGAAAAAAAGAAAGAAATCGGCTGTTATGAAAAAATGGAGGAAACCAGGCTGTTCTACCGGGCATGGCATAAAATGGCTTGACAATTTTCCAGGAAGTGATATGATGGCATAGAGTGTTAGCACTCGGTTAGGATTAGTGCTAACAACGACGAAGGGAAGCGTTTTCCCGGAATTTCCATTCGCTGTCCGTGAAAGGCAGCATGAACAGTCTGAACAAGGAGGGTACAGAATGAGTCAGTATACTGCCATAGCGTTCTGCAATACCGTGCTCCTCCCTGATGTTGAATATCGTCTCGCCATAGATGGAATCACGGAAGAGGAGAAGAGCAGGATCAAGATCGACGGAGGGAAGGCCGTCCTTCTTTCCCTGAAGGAACAGAAGGCCCGCGATGAGATCACGGAGGAGGATTTCTATCCGCTGGGCGTGGCCGCCGAGATCCTGGAGATCGGAGACGCCCCGATGGGCATGTTTATCCATGCGCGGACCCGCGAGAAGGTGAGGGTGACGGATCTCTCCGTCGGCTCGCCCGTCATCGAGGCGGAGTGCGAGCCCGTGGACGAGGTGATGGACGTGACCTTTGCCGGGGAGCAGAAGCTCCTCGAGCATCTGAAGAAGACGACCGTGGAGCTGGCCTCCCAGATCCGGGGCGGCGATTACGCCATCGAATACATCCGCAAGCTGAAGACGGTCAACGAATTCGCGGCGGTTTTCTGCCAGTTCTTTGACATGACGCTGGAGGAGAAGTACGCCCTTCTCGACACGGATTCCTTCAAGGAGAGAGGCCTTCGGATCAACGAGGCCCTGATGCGCTTCAAGGGGGCCGTCGACCTCCAGGTGGATCTGGCGAATGCCGACGATCCCGAGGCCAACGCCTACAAGAAGGCCGCGATCCACAAGCAGATGAAGCTTCTGGAAAACGAGCTCCGCGAGATGGAGCCGGAGGAGAACGACGACGAGGACAGCTTCGAGAAGCGCATCGAGGCGGCCGGGATGCCGGACGACGTCCGGAAGGAAGTCGAGCGGGTCCTGAGACGCTTCAACCAGGAGCCCTCCAACGGGGCGGAGTACAATTCGCTGTACGACTACCTGGATTTCGTCACGTCCCTGAAGTGGCAGGTGGGCGAGCAGAAGCCCGTCGACATCGCCAGGGCCAGACGGATCATGGACCGCGACCACTACGGCCTGAAGAAGGTCAAGGAGAGAATCCTGCAGCATCTGGCCGTCATGTCCCTCGTCGAGAAGAGGGACGGGACGAAGCAGAAGGGGTCGATCCTGCTGCTGGTCGGCGCCCCCGGCACCGGCAAGACGAGCATGGGGAAATCCATCGCCGAGGCTCTCGGCCGGGAGTACGTCCGGATTTCCCTGGGCGGAATCCGGGACGAGGCGGAGATCCGCGGACACCGGCGCACCTACATCGGCGCCATGGCGGGAAGAATCATGGAGGGCATCAAGAGGTCCGGCGTCATGGATCCCGTCGTTGTCCTCGACGAGGTGGACAAGATCATGGCGAGCTTCAACGGCGACCCGTCGGCGGCGCTGCTGGAGGTGCTGGATCCGGAGCAGAATTCGACGTTTGAGGATCACTACGTCGATCTGCCCTATGATCTGTCCCACGTCTTCTTCATCTGCACCGCGAACACGTGGGATACGATCCCGCAGCCGCTGCTCGACAGGATGGAGGTCATCGAGCTGCAGGGCTACACGCCCACGGAGCATTTCCATATCGCGAAGAAGCATCTGGTGGAGCAGGCGCTGAAGGAGACCGGCCTGACCCGCTCGGACATCCGCTTTACCGACGGGGCGCTGAGGAAGATCATCTCCGAGTACACGATGGAGGCCGGCGTGCGCGGGCTGAAGAAGCAGATCCTCGCGGTCTGCAGAAAAGCCGCCGTCGGCATCGTGGAGGGAAAGGCCTCCGGCGGAAAGGGAGACGGATCTCCCATCGTCATCCGGGAGAACAATGTCGCCGAGTACCTCGGCAAGAAGAAGATCAATCACGACAAGGTGCTCAAGGACAATCCCGCGGGCGTCGTCACAGGGCTCGCCTGGACACAGGCCGGCGGGGAAATCCTGTTCATCGAGTCCGTCGCGATGAACGGCGGGGGACGCATCCACCTGACCGGTCAGATCGGCGACGTGATGAAGGAATCCGCGGAGACGGCGGTGAGTCTGGTCAAGAGCACCTTTATCGACAGCGGCCTCAACTTTGAGGACCGCGACATCCACATCCACATTCCGGAGGGAGCCGTCCCGAAGGACGGACCCAGCGCCGGAATCACGATGTTCACCGCGGTGACCTCTCTGGTGACGGGAATCGCCGTGAGTCCCTACATCGCCATGACGGGCGAGATCTCTCTCCGCGGCGCCGTGCTTCCCATCGGCGGGCTCCCGGAGAAGCTGATGGCCGCGGAGCGGGCGGGGATCAGGACGGTCCTCATTCCGAAGGACAACGTCCGGGATCTCGAGGACGTGCCGGAGGAGATCCGCGAAAAGCTGGAGATCATCCCGGTGCAGACGGTGAAGGAAGTGATCAGCCACACCCTTCACATCCGGCTGCCGGAGAGAAACGGCAAGCCCTTCGAAAAGAAGAGCGCGCCCTCCGGCGACGTCCCTGCCAGAGGGAGGCAGGAGTCCGTTCCTTCCGTCTGAGGCGGGAAGGGAGAAAAGCAGGGCGGCGGCCCCGGACGGGACGCTCTGTCCCGGTCTCCGGGGAGACCGCCGCCAAAGGAAAAACAGGCCGGCGCCGTCCGGCGCACGGAAGACCGCTTCCGGGGGTCCTTTGAGGGCCTCCCCGAAGCGGTTTCTTTCATCTGGCATAGATATAGATTCGGTGATATAATGATGTGGCACATCTGGTGCCCGGCTGCGGAGAAGTCCCGCGGCGGAACATCTATGAAAAGAGGAATGCTTTATGATGAGAGCCAGCGGAATCCTGTATCCGATCTCGTCCCTGCCGTCCCGCTACGGCATCGGCTGCTTCTCGAAGGAAGCCTATGAATTCGTCGATTTTCTCAAGGAGGCGGGCCAGAGCTACTGGCAGGTGCTTCCCTTCGGACCGACGGGCTACGGAGACTCGCCCTATCAGTCGTTTTCCACCTTCGCGGGCAACCCCTATTTTATCAGCCTCGAGGACCTGATCGAGGACGGCCTGCTCACGGAGGAGGAGTGCGGCGCCCTCTACTGGGGCACCAATCCCGAGTACGTGGATTACGGCGCGCTCTACGGGAGCCGCTTCAAGGCCCTCAGAACCGCCTTCGAGAGATTCCGCGGCACCGAGAAGGAGAACGAGGCGTATCAGGCCTTTATCCGCCGGGAAAGATACTGGCTCGACGACTACTGCCTGTTCATGGCGATCAAGCAGGAGAACGACAGCAAATCCTGGTCGGACTGGAAGGAGATCTACCGGAACAGGGACAAGAAGGCGATGGATATCATCTCCGACGTTCTGGAGGATACCGTCGATTTCTTCCGCTTCCAGCAGTACGAGTTCATGCGCCAGTGGGAGAAGCTTCACGCCTACGCCAATAAAAAGGGAATCCGGATCATCGGGGACATCCCCTTCTACGTGGCGTTTGACAGCGCGGATACCTGGGCGCACCCCGAGCAGTACGATTTTGACGAGAAGAACGTGCCGAAGAGAGTGGCCGGCTGCCCGCCGGACGCGTTTTCCGCCACCGGACAGCTCTGGGGCAATCCTCTCTATAACTGGGCCTACATGAAGAAGAGCGGGTACCAGTGGTGGATCCGGCGGATCGCGAGATCCCTGGAATTCTACGACGTGATCCGCGTGGACCATTTCCGCGGATTCGACGAGTACTACGCGATCCCCTACGGGGACGAGACGGCGGAGAACGGCAAGTGGATGAAGGGACCCGGGATGGATCTCTTCGACGCGGTCAGGAAAGAGCTCGGAGACGTGTCGATCATCGCCGAGGACCTCGGCTATATCACGCCCAGCGTGAGGGAACTGCTGGAAAAGTCGGGCTATCCGGGCATGAAGGTGCTCCAGTTCGCCTTCGACGGGTCCGAGGCGAGCCTCTATCTTCCCTACCGGCACGTCACCAACTGCGTGGTCTACACCGGCACCCACGACAACATGACGACCAGGGGCTGGATCGAGTCGATCAATGACCACGACCGGGATTTCGCGAGACGCTACATCAATTCGATCTATACGGATTACGGCCAGTTCACGTGGGATTTCATCCGCGAGGCCTTCCGCTCCATCTCGGATCTGTGCATCGTCCCGATCCAGGATTTCCTTGTCAGGGGGAACGAGGCCC
Organism: uncultured Lachnospiraceae bacterium; assembly: GCA_902773195.1. The sequence continues at coordinate 22,674 of CACYDL010000157.1, read as the reverse complement.
GTATGAACTGTCCCGCCTCCCTGGGCACGAACTGGCAGTGGCGGGTCACGCCCCACCTTCTCTCGCAGGAGCTGGCGGCCAGCATCCGTGAGCTGACGAGGCTCTACGGCAGACTCCCGGCAGCGGTGCCCGAAGAAGAAGAGACGGAGGACGAAGCGCCTGAGGAAGGCGCGGTCCCGGAGGAGCAGGAAGCATGAGCAGAGCGGACGAGATTTTTATCGCGATGTGCCGGGACATCCTGGAAAACGGCACGGACACGCGGGGCGAGAAGGTGAGGCCCCGCTGGGAGGACGGCACGCCCGCCTACACCATCAAGCAGTTCGGCGTCTGCAGCCGGTACGACCTGCGGGAGGAATTCCCGGCCCTCACCCTGCGCCGCACCGCCCTGAAGAGCTGCATGGATGAAATTCTCTGGATCTGGCAGAAGAAATCCAGCAATATCCGCGATCTGAAGCCCCACATCTGGGACGCGTGGGCGGATGAGGACGGTTCCATCGGAAAGGCCTACGGCTACCAGCTGGGCGTGAAGCACCGCTATAAGGAGGGCATGTTCGACCAGGTGGACCGGGTTCTCTATGACCTGAAGAACAACCCCTTCAGCCGGAGGATCCTCACGTCCCTCTACAATCACCACGACCTCTCGGAGATGGCGCTCTATCCCTGCGCCTGGTCCATGACCTTCAATGTCACCCAGCATCCGGGGGACGATCGGCTCACGCTGAACGCCGTGCTCTCCCAGCGCTCGCAGGACATACTCGCCGCGAACAACTGGAACGTCTGCCAGTACGCGATCCTCCTGATGATGTTCGCCCAGGTCTCGGATATGATCCCGGGGCAGCTGGTGCATATGATCGCCGACGCCCATATCTACGACCGGCACGTGCCGGTCATCGAGGAGCTGATCCGGCGCCCGGCCTATCCGGCGCCGAAGGTGCGGCTCAACCCGGAGGTGAGGGACTTCTACGCCTTTACCACCGACGACCTGATCGTGGAGGACTATCAGTACGGCCCCCAGATCAGGAACATCCCCATCGCGGTCTGAGGCGCCGCGCGGGCGGAAGGAAACGGCCTGCACGGAAGGAGCGGAAGGATGTACCCGAATACGAAAGCAGGAGGGTTACACACTTCGCAGCCGGAAACAGCAGGTCACATTCGAAATCTGTATTCCAGGAGGAGCGCATGAACACAATCGCGGCTGTGGACAGAAACTGGGCGATAGGACGGGACGGAAAGCTCCTCGTCTCCATTCCGGCGGACATGGCGTTTTTCCGGCGGATGACGACGGGGAAGACGGTCATCATGGGAAGAAAGACGCTGGAGTCCTTCCCCGGCGGGAAACCCCTGAAGGGCAGAAAAAATATCGTGCTCACCCGGGATCCGGACTACGCGGCGGAGGGCGCTGTCGTGGTGCATTCCCCGGAGGAGGCCCTCGCGGCGGTCTCCGGGTGCGGCCCCGACGACGTGTTTGTCATCGGCGGGGGTGCTGTCTACCGCGCGATGCTTCCGTATGTGGACACCGCCTACATCACCAGGATCGACTACGCCTACGACGCGGACTGCTCCTTCCCCGACCTCGACGCGGACCCGGAGTGGGAGCTCGCCGAAGAGGGGGAGGAGCAGACCTATTTCAATCTGGTCTACGAATTCGACGTGTACCGTAGAAAGGGCTCTTGAGATGCGGAGAGAGGAAACGAAAGAGATTCAGATCGGCTCGCGGGTGATCGGGGGCGGGCATCCCATCGCGATCCAGTCCATGACGAACACCAGGACCGAGGACGCGGATGCCACGGTCCGGCAGATCCTACAGCTGGAGGAGGCCGGGTGCGACATCATCCGGTGCACGGTGCCGACCCACGAGGCGGCGGAGTCGCTGAGAGAGATCCGGAGGCGGATCCACATCCCCCTCGTCGCCGACATCCATTTCAACTACCGGATGGCCATCGAGGCGATCGAGAACGGGGCCGACAAGATACGCATCAATCCCGGAAACATCGGCGGCCCGGAGAAGATCCGGGAGGTGGTGGCAGCAGCGCGGATGAGAAACATTCCGATCCGCGTGGGCGTCAATTCGGGCTCCCTCGAGAAGGAGATCATCGCGAAATACGGCAGGGTGACGGCCGAAGGCCTCGTGGAGAGCGCCCTCGACAAGGTCCGGATGATCGAGGATTTCAACTACGACAACATCGTCATCAGCATCAAATCCTCCGACGTCATGATGTGCGTGAAGGCCCACGAGCTGATCGCCGCCCAGACGGACTACCCCCTGCACGTGGGGATCACGGAGGCCGGGACGGTCTTTTCGGGGGCGGTCAAGTCCTCCATCGGTCTCGGACTCATCCTGAACCAGGGGATCGGCGATACCATCCGGGTCTCGCTGACGGGGGATCCCGTCGAGGAGGTGAGGGCCGCGAAGCTGATCCTGAGGACGCTGGGGCTTCGGAGGGGCGGCATCGAGGTCGTCTCATGTCCCACCTGCGGGCGGACGGAGATCGATCTGATCACGCTGGCCGGACAGGTGGAGGAGATGGTACAGGACATCCCCCTTGACCTGAAGGTCGCCGTCATGGGCTGCGTGGTAAACGGCCCGGGCGAGGCGGTGGAGGCGGATATCGGGATCGCCGGCGGAAGACACGAGGGCCTTCTGATCCGGCACGGGGAGATCATCCGGAAGGTCCCGGAGGATCAGCTGCTCGAGACGCTCAGGACAGAGCTGATGAACTGGACGGAATAAACACAACGGAGGAGCAAGATGGCAGGACTTTCCAGACCGTTTCTGGAAATCTTTCCGGAGCTGAATCTGGAACCGAAGATCGAAGAGCTGATGAAATATGTGACAGTGGAGCGCGTGGCCGTCAATTCCGGCAGGACGCGGGTCCGCATCTATATTCAGTCAGACAACTGGATCAGGAAATCCCATATCAGAAAGATTGAAAGCTCGATCGCGGGAAAGATCTTCCGGGGCGCGCCTGTGGACGTCCGCCTGATCGAGCGCTTTCGTCTGTCCTCCTCCTACAATCCCGCCAACTTTTACGCGGCCTACCGTCCCAGCATGACGATGGAGCTCCGCGAGGTGAGCCCGGTCCTGAATCAGGCGTTTCTTCACTCCGAGGTGCTGTTCGAGGGCCCGGAGGACATCGTGATCCGGGTGCCGGATACGCTGATTTACCGGCGCGAGGAGCCCCGCCTGCTGGAGTACTTTGAAAAGATATTCTGCGAGAGAGCCGGCTTCGCCTCGGTCCACGTCCGCACGGAGCTGGTCCCCGCGAAGGAAGCCTCCCGGATCGAGAAGGACGAGGAGCTGATCAGGGAGAAGGTCCGGAAGATCATCGAGCGCAACACGGGCACCCGCGGGGAGAGCGTCCCCGAGAAGAAGCTGCCGAAGAAGGAGGAGGGCGTCTACCGGAGGGCGGCCGCCCCCGCCTCGGATCCGTCGGTGATCTACGGGAGAAACTTCGACGACGAGCCCGTGGAGATCGCGTCCCTCGGCGAGGACCCGAGGGAGGTCACCATACGCGGCGAAGTGTTCGGCAGCGAGTCCCGGGAGACCCGAAGCGGCCGGATCATCCTCACGGTCGCCGTCACGGACTATACGGACAGCCTGCGCTTCAAGCTCTGGTTCGAGAAGAAGGACGAGGCCGAATTCCTCGGCACCTTCGGGAATGGGAGCACCTTCGTCATCAAGGGCTTCATGGATCTCGATCCCTACGACAAGGAGATGATGCTGAAGAGCGTCTACGGGATCAAGAGGATCCCCTCCTTCCGGCCTGTCAGAAACGACAACGCCCCGGAGAAACGGGTGGAGCTCCACTGCCACACCCAGATGTCCGACATGGACGCCGTCTCCTCCGCGAAGGATATCGTGAAGCAGGCGTACCGCTTCGGCATGAAGGCCATCGCCATCACGGACCACGGCGTCGTGCAGGCCTTCCCCGAGGCCTGGAAGACCATCGGCGGGAAGGGCGGCATCCCGAAGGACGCGGACATGAAGATCATCTACGGCATGGAGGCCTACCTGGTCGATGACATGAAAAACCTCGTGAGCGGCAGCCTGACGGGAGAGGTCAGGGACGCCGCCGTCGTCTTCCAGACCGTGACGACGGGGCAGAGCCCGAACGCCCACGACATCATCGAGATCGCCGCCCTGAAGATCGAGGACGGCAGGATGACGGAGGAATTCTCCACCCTCGTCCGTCCCGGACGCCCCATTCCCTTCTCCATACAGACGGAGACGGGCATCACCGACAATATGACGGTCTCTTCGCCGGACCCGGAGACCGCGGTGCGGGAGTTCCTCGCCTTCGCCGGGGATCTGCCCCTGGTCTCCTACGAGTCGGACCAGGAGATGAATTTCATCCTGGCGGCCTGCGGGAAGTACGGCCTGAAAAGTCCCGGAAACACCTGCGTGGACATCGCCGCGGCGGCGCGCTTTCTTGTGCCCGAGCTCGGCCGCATCCGATTCCGTTCCCTCGTGAAGGCGATGAAGGTCACCTGCACGGATGAGATGAGGGCCTTCCCCAGGGCGCAGAGCATGGCGCACGTCTGGCTGAAGTTCCTGGACATCATGGACAAGAGCGGCATCCGGACCTTCGCGGATCTGAACGAGAAGGGCAAGGTTTCCGAGGAGCGCATCCGGAACCTGAAGTATTATCACGCCATTCTGCTCGCGAAAAACGAGACGGGCAGAAGAAATCTGTATACGCTGGTCTCGGAGTCCCATCTCCGCTACTTCAGGAGAAGGCCGAGAATTCCCAGAAGCCTTCTCAACCGCCACAGGGAGGGCCTGATCCTGGGGAGCGCCTGCTCCGCGGGAGAGCTCTACAGCGCCATCCTGGGGGGCGCCTCCGACGCCGAGATCGCCAGGATCGTCAACTACTACGATTACCTGGAGATCCAGCCCGCCGCCAACAACTACTACCTGATGGACGACCCGAAGAGCGGCATCAGGAGCGTGGAGGACCTGGAGGCGGTCAACAGGAAAATCGTCGGGCTCGGCGACGAGTTCGGCAAGATGGTCTGCGCGACCTGCGACGTGCATTTCCTGAACCCGGAGGACTGGATTTACCGGGCCATCATCCAGGCCGGCCACGGCTACAAGGAGGAGGGCGGAGGACAGCCCCCGCTGTTCCTGCGGACGACGGAGGAGATGCTGGAGGAATTCCGCTACCTCGGGGAGAAGAAGTGCCGCGAAGTCGTCATCACGAATACCTGCAGGGTCGCGGATATGATCGAGAAGATCTCTCCGATCTATCCCGACAAGTGTCCCCCCTCCATCCCGCACTCGGAGGAGGACCTCCAGCAGATGTGCTACGAGACGGCCCACCGCTGGTACGGGGACCCGCTCCCGGAGATCGTGAGCGGGCGCCTCGAGAAGGAGCTGGGATCGATCATCCGGAACGGCTACGCCGTCATGTACATCATCGCCCAGAGGCTCGTGGACAAATCCAACGAGGACGGATACCTCGTGGGCTCCAGGGGCTCCGTCGGCAGCTCCTTCGCCGCGACCATGTCGCGGATCACGGAGGTCAATCCGTTGCCGCCCCATTACCGCTGCCCCGCGTGCCGGCACAGCATTTTTGACTCCGAGGAGACGAGGAGCGCCCACGCGGAGGGCAGGAGCGGGTGCGACATGCCGGACATGAACTGCCCGAAGTGCGGGGCGAAAATGATCAAGGACGGCTTCGACATCCCCTTTGAGACCTTTCTCGGCTTCAAGGGAGACAAGGAGCCCGATATCGACCTCAACTTCTCCGGGGACGAGCAGGGAGTCGCCCAGGCCTACACGGAGGTGATTTTCGGCAAGGGCCAGACCTTCAAGGCGGGGACCATCGGCACGGTCGCCGACAAGACGGCCTACGGCTACGCCCTTCATTATTTCGAGGACAAGGGCGTCACGAAGAAGCGGTGCGAGCTCGAGAGACTGGCCGCCGGATGCGTCGGAGTCCGCAGGACGACGGGGCAGCATCCGGGGGGCGTCATCGTTCTGCCGAAGGGGATGGACATCAACTGGTTCACGCCGGTCCAGCATCCCGCCAACGACGTAAACTCGCCCTTCATCACCACGCATTTTGACTATCACTCCATCGACACGAACCTGCTGAAGCTCGACATACTGGGGCACGACGATCCCACCATCATCCGCATGCTGCAGGACCTGACGGGCACGGACCCGCATCTCGTTCCCCTGGACGACAAGGGCGTCCTGTCCCTGTTCACGGGGACGGAGGCGCTGGGCATCGACCCGGAGGACATCGACGGCTGCACCCTGGGAACGCTGGGCGTCCCCGAATTCGGGACCAATTTTGTCATGGGCATGCTGCGCGACACGAAGCCCCGGACCTTCTCGGAGCTGATCCGCATCTCGGGCCTGTCCCACGGCACCAACGTGTGGCTGGACAATGCGCAGTATTTCATCCAGAGGGGGGACTGCACGCTGGCCACGGCGATCTGCACCCGCGACGACATCATGCTGAACCTGATCCAGTGGGGCGTCGAGCCGGAGCACTCCTTCAAGATCATGGAGGCGGTGCGGAAGGGAAGAGGCCTCACCCCGGACCAGGAGAGCGAGATGCGGGAGCACGGCGTGCCGGAATGGTACATCGAGTCCTGCAAGCGGATCAAGTACATGTTCCCGAAGGCGCACGCGGCGGCCTACGTGATGAACGCGTTCCGGATCGCCTATTACAAGATCAACTATCCGCTGGCCTACTACGCCGCCTTCTTCTCGATCCGGGCCAAGACCTTCGACTATCAGAGGATGTGCCAGGGAAGGGAGACGCTGGAGTACTACGCCTCCGAAATCAGGAAAAATCCCAATCCGACCGCGAAGGAGCAGGAGGAGTTTGACGACATGAAGCTCGTCCGGGAGATGTACGCCCGGGGCTTCCGGTTCTGCAAAATGGACCTGTACAGGGCCCATGCGACGAGATGCAGGATCATCGACGGGGAGATCATGCCTCCCCTCAACTCGATCAGCGGCATGGGAGATACCCAGGCCTGCGCGGTCGAGGCGGAGGCGGCCAGGGGCCCCTTCCTCTCGAAGGACGATTTCAGGGAGAGGACCAAGGTCTCCAAGACGATCATCGACCTTCTGGAGGAGCTCGGAATCCTCACGGATATTCCGGAGAGCAACCAGATTTCACTATTTGACCTCGCGTGACGGCGGAGCGCCGGACGAATCCTCCGCGCTGAATGAGGAAGACCGTTATGATCATCAGAGAGCAGCAGTTTCATATGGTGACGAAGCCCGGGGAGAACGTGCAGAACGTGCTCCACGTCGAGAGCACGGGCGGAAAGAAGATCCGCGGCGAGCTGTATACCGACCACGTCCGGATTGTGACGGAGCTGGACCGGTTTTCGGGCAGCAGGCTCCGCCTGAGATTCGGGGTCGATACGACGGGCCTTGGCGAGGGGGACGAAGTCAGCGGCTCCCTGCTCCTCGCGACGGACGAGGGGGAATTCCGCATTCCGGTCCAGGTACGGGTCACGGACTTCCGGAGCGCGGAGGAGGTGCCGGCCGTCAGCAGCCTTTCGGCCTTTACCTCCCTTGCCCGGGAGGACCCGGAGGGAGCGCTCCGGCTTTTCCGGAGCTCCCTGTTTACCGGCCTGATCCCGGAGGAAGACGCGCGGCTCCGCGCGCTGGCAGCGGCCTGCCGCCGGCAGCCGGTCACGGAGGCCTCCGTGGAGGAGTTCCTCGTGGGGGCCGGACTCAAGACGCAGGTGCGGATCCGCGCCGACATCCTCAGGGCGGATTTCCGCTCCGTCGCCGGGTCGACCGAGGAGACGATCACCCTGAGGAGGAGCACGTGGGGCAGCTTCCGCATCGAGGCGGAGTGCGGCGCCGATTTTATCGAGCTTCCGAAGCGCGCGGTGACGCCGGATGATTTCATAGGACTGATCTACAAATTCCCCTACAGGATTCTCAGGGAACGGCTCGGCACGGGCATCCGGCGGGCGGTGATCACCCTCCGCTGCGGCTTCGACGTGATCGAATTCCGGGTCTCGGCCTCAGCCGCCCCCGCGGGCAGCCGCCCGGCCGCGCTGGAGGCGGCCCGGCTCCGGATCCGGATCCACGAGCTCTATCTCGACTACCTGATGAAGCTGAAGGACGGCCCCCGTTTTTCGACCGAGGCGCTGTCCCTCATGACACAGCTTCACAACCTCACGGGGGAGGACTCCGCGGTCTTCCGCCTGACCGAGGCTTACCTGCTGACGGCGGGGGGCAGAAACGGGGAGGCCCGGGAGATTCTGACGTCCCTCAAGGCGCGGGGGATGCAGTCCGAGTCGGGGACCTGCAGGCTGGCCTGGCGGTTCCTGGAGGAGGCGTCCCGGGGAGAGCTGACGTACGGAGGCGACCTCTCCCAGAGGACGAGAAACGAATTCCGCAGAAGTCCTTACGACTACACGCTTCTGGCGCTCATGCTTCTCACCAATCCCGACATCGCCGCCTCGCCGGTGCGCCTCCTGCGCGCGCTGGAGACGGCCTACGACGCGGGACAGCGCAGTCCCTGCCTCTACGCCTGGATCCTGCCGCACATGATCCGGGACGACTCCCTCGTGTCCCGGCTGACCCCGCTGATGAAGGACGCGCTTCTCTTTGCCGCCAGGGGGGATCATCTGACGGAAGAGCTGGCCCTTCGGACCGCCTATCTCTCCGCCAATGAGAAGGAGTATTCCGACACCCTCTGCCGGATTCTCACGGAAGCCTACGCGAAATGGCCAGGAGACGGCATACTGGAGGCGATTGTGCGTCTCCTCATGAAGGGGCGCGCGGGCGATCCGGCCTGCTTCCCCTGGTACGAGCTGGCGGTGGAGCGGGATATCCGGATCATCCGGCTGTACGAATACTACATCGAGACGATGCCCGAGAGCCGGAAGGACGTGCTCCCTCTGCCTCTGCGGAAATATTTCGCGATGAGCGACACCCTCTCGGACGTCATGCGGGCGAGACTCTACGCGAATATCGTCAGGAACAGGCAGGAGGACCCCGATTCCTACGGCGCCTACCGGGAGAGGATGGAGGCCTTCGCCGGAAAGGCGCTGCGCGAGGGCCGCATCAGCGAGGACTACGCCGTCCTCTACCAGAAGTTCACCGGAAGGATCAAGGACGCCGAGACCGCCGGCCGTCTCCTTGACGCGGTCTTCACCGTCAGGGTGTTCACCGACGAGCCGGACCTCCGCTTCGCCGTCATATTCCACGACGGGCTCAGGGCGGAGGAGAGGGTTCCCCTGATCAAGGGAACCGCCTATCTGAGAAGATATACGAAAGAGGCCGTGATCCTCTTTGAGAACGCCAGGGGCAGGCTCTGCGCGGGATGCGTGTACAGCGAGGAGCCCGTCATGGAGAAGGAGCCCTTCCTAGAGATGTGCCGGAAGTACCCCTCCGGCAGCGCGGGCCTCCTTCTGGCGGACTGCGCCAGGGCCGCGGCCGCCGGCGAAAACAGCGAACGTTCCTTCGATCTGTGGCTCCGGGCGGCGGAGGAGGAGCGCTTCACGGATGAATTCCGCGGCGAGGCGCGCAGGAAGATCCTTCAGTACACGCTGGAGCATCCGGGAACCTGGCCCTTCAGCCGCCTGAGCGAGCAGACGTCGCGGGACTATATCGCCGCGGACAAGGCCGCGTTCATCCGCGTGCTGCTTGGCGAGGGGGAATTCCGCAAGGCCTACGTCCTTGCGTCCCGGTACGGCTTCGACGGGATCAGCCCCGACCTGATGGTGAGGCTGGCGAGCCGGATGATCGACGAGTACGACGAGGAATACGACGAGGAGCTCGGAACCTTCTGCGAGCACGTCTTCCGGTCCGGAAAATACGATGAGAGGATGCTTTCCTATCTGACCCGTCATTTCAGGGGCAGCATGGAGGAAATGCTGAGACTGAGAAAAGCCGCCTCGGATTTCTATATCGACACCTTCCCGCTGGACGAGAGAATCCTGACCAGGGCCTGCTTCACGGGGACGAGGATCCCCCAGGGACCGGAGATCCTCAGGGCCTACGCCTCGAACGGGGGCAGGAACCGTCTCGTGCGGACGTGCCTCGAGGACCTCTGCGCCGCCAACACGGGGACGCCCCTTGTGATCAGCGCTTTTGAGGCGTCGCTGATACGGGAGATGATGGATGACGGGGAAAACGTGAGCTTCCCGATGAAGCTGGAATTCCTCAAGTACTGCTCCGAGGCGGAGAGCCTCACGGTCCACGAGGAGGTGCTGGCGGACAGGATCCTGGAGGAATGCGACAGGAGGAACATCCGTTTCCGCTTTTTCCAGAAGCTTCCCGCCTCCCTCATCAGCGGGTACCGCCTGATGGACAAGGTGTTTATCGAGCAGAAGGCGGATCCGTCGGACACCGTGACGCTGAATTACTCGATGAGCGCGGAGGGAGAGGAGAACGCCGGCAGCGGCGCGCGGCGCAGCGAGCCGATGAGAAGGATGTACGGCGGCGTTTTCTCGAGGGAATTTACCCTCTTCTACGGAGAGGTTCTCACCTATACCGTGACGGTGGAGCACCGGGGAGAGGAGACGACCGGCGCGGAGAGGTCCGTGACCTCCCCCTACGCGGACATGACCGGCCGGAGCGCCTATCAGAGGATCAACGGCATGATGAAGGCGCTGAAGGACGGAGATGAGGGAGAAGCCCGCGAGATGCTCAGGGATTATCTCAGGGCGAGAAATGTAGCTGAGAGTGTCTTCAGATTGGAGGATCATCAGGATTGAACGAAGTAAGAAATCTCCTTGTCGGACTGGAGATCGGGCGCGGCGCTTCCCGGCTGAGCTACTTCGACCGGGGCATCGGCGAGCCCGTGCCCCTCGCCGTCAAGACGGGGACGAATCTCTATGAGTACCCGACCGTGCTGGTCAAGGTGCGGGGAAGGGACGAGTGGCACATCGGCTACGAGGCCGAGTACTTCGCCGGACAGAGCGGCGCCGAGCGCGTGCCCCGCGTCCTTCCGGAGGACGGAGAGGAGGAGGAGACCGTGATCGACGGGAAGAGCCTGTCTCCGGCCGACGTCCTCTCCGTCTTCATCAGCGAATCCCTCCGCATGCTGGGCGTGCCCGACTATCTGCGGAGCATCAAAGGCATCTGCGTCACGACGGAGCACCTCACGCCCCGCCTGGCTGTCAGCCTCAGACAGGCCCTGCTGCGGACCGGCTTTGACAGGGAGGCCTGCTTCGTGCAGGATTTTGACGAAAGCTTCTACTATTTCGGCTTCAGCCAGAAGCCGGAGCTCTGCATACGGAATATGGGCCTTCTGCAGTTTGAGGAGACCGGGGCGGTCTTCTCCGGGATGACGGAGATACGCGGGACAAAGCCCTTTACCGTGACGGTGGACCGGAAGGGTTCCGTCTCCCTGCCGAAGACGCCGGAGGACAGGGACGCGGCGCTGGCGGACGCGGCCGATGAGTGGGTGCCCGCGGGGAGCTATTCCGGCATCTTTCTGACGGGCCACGGCTTCAGCACGGAATGGGCCGACGCCTCCGTGAAGGCCCTCAGCAAAGGCGGCGCGCGAGTCTTCGAGGACGAGAACCTCTTCGCGAAGGGCGCCTGCTGGGCCGTCTTTGAGAAGCTGGAGCGCCATTCCCTGAGGAACCGCGTCTACCTCGGCCCGAATCTCGTGACGACCTCCGTGGGGACGGACGTCAGCGACGCAGGCAGGCCGGCGAGGTATCCTCTGATACGCGCCGGGATCAACTGGTACGAAAATGAAGCCACCTGCGAGGTCATCCTGGACGACAGGGCGGAGATCCTTCTGACCTCCGTGTTCCGGGACGGGAAAGCGGGAAAGAACCACAGGCTGATGCTGGAGGGACTCCCCGCCAGGCCCCGTCTCGCCTCCCGAATCCGCCTCAGCGCCTTCTGCCCCGACGCGGAACGCTGCGTCGTCAGGGCGGAGGACCTGGGCTTCGGCGAGCTCTATCCCTCCGGCGGACTTACGTGGGAACTGGAGATACCGCTGCGGCCGGACGACGGGGACGGCTTCTGACCGCACGGCGTTCAAAGTCCGCAGGGGTTCCTAAATCCGGACAGGTTTTTAAGTCCGCAGGGATTTCTTAAATCCGGACAGATTATTAAGTCCGCAGGGATTCTCAGGCCCGTCCCGGGCCCGGACGGGTCCGCCGCGGGACGGCGCGAAACAACCATCATGCGCGGCCTCTGTGCCGCCGGAATACCGGAGATGCGATCATGTCACTGAACAGGCTTTCCAGAACGGGGACGGCGAACCGTCCGTTTTACATCGCCTGCGCCGGCGTAAATATCTGGTCGACGGAGGAGCTGTGCTTCTTTCTGTCGCGGAATCTGGCGCTGATCGACGAGGAGATCGCCGGCACCCGCCTCACGAGATGGCTCACGGAGGAGTTCCGGCTCACCTCCCTGTCGATCAGGATGGAGCAGGCGCTGCGGAGCGGCCGCCTCGCGGATTTTCTGCTGCCCCTCTTTCAGGAGACGGGCTATCTGACCGCCCCCGAGATGCGGGATCTCTCCGCGCGGCTGGGCGCCCTTGAGTCGGCCCCCGCGCCGGCCCGCTTTCTGATGAAGGCGGACGCGCTGTGCGAAAACCACATGTACGGCGAGGCCATCGCTTTCTACCACAGGGCGGAGGAAAACGGCGGCACCGGGGAAGAGGAGCGGTCCTTCCGTTCCCGCTGCGCCGCGGGCTGCGGCGTGGCCGCCGCCAGGATGCTGGAGTACGGCGAGGCCCTGAAGGAATTCCGGCGGGCGCTGGAGCTGGAGGAGACCCGGAGCAATCTCAGGAACTACCTGACGGCCCTGAGACTCGTGAAGCCGGCGGAGAGCTTCGCCAAAGAGGCGGAAGAGGCCGGGGCGGACGATGAAATGCTCCGCGGGATCGACGAGGCGATCTTCCGGGCCATGGAGAAGGAGACGGAGGAGCCGGCGGATCTGCGAAGGGCCGTCGCCGGACTCAGGGAGCGCTACCACGCCGAGTCTGGCTCTTGACCCTGCCGCTGTCGTATGATATGATGCTAATGCTTTAGTGTTTTAACATGGCAGAGCAACGCAATGCAATATTCGGAGGGACTTTATGATGAAGAAAAAGATGTTGAGTGTTCTGATCGCTTTAGCCTGTGTTTCGTCGCTTGCGGCGTCCGCTCTCAGCGTGTCGGCGGCGGAATCCGTCGCGGAGCCCGCGGCCGTCGAGGTTCCGACGGACGGCGACGTGGCGGACATCGTCGCGAAGGGCAAGCTGGTGATCGGCATCACGGATTTTGAGCCGATGGATTACAAGGACGACGGGGGCGAGTGGATCGGATTTGACGCCGATCTCGGCAGACTGGTCGCGGCGGATCTCGGCGTGGACGTCGAATTTATCGAAATCGACTGGGACAACAAGATCCTTGAGCTCAACAACAAGAGCATCGACTGCGTCTGGAACGGCATGACGCTGACCGACGAGGTCCTCAAGTCCATGGAGTGCACGAATCCCTACTGCAGCAACGCGCAGGTGGTCGTCCTTCCGGCCGATAAGGCGGAGAACTTCGCGGAAGTGGCCGACCTCTCGGATCTTCAGTTCGCGGTTGAGGCGGGTTCCGCCGGAGAGGCCGCGGCGGAGGAGAACGGATTCACCTTCACGGCGGTCACGGCCCAGTCGGATACGCTGATGGAAATCCAGGCCGGCACGTCCGACGCCGCCATCATCGACCTTCTCATGGCGAGCGCCATGACGGGCGAAGGCACAAGCTATCCCGAACTCGTACACAAATTCGAGCTTACGACGGAAGAGTACGGCATCGGCTGCAGACAGGGCTCCAATCTCGCTGAGTTCATCAACCAGGAGCTCGTGAAGTTCTATCAGGACGGCACGCTTCAGGCGGTGGCGGATACCTACGGACTCGCCGACGCCGTGATCGAGCAGAAGTAATCCGTCAGCAGACTGTCTGAAAAGGACCGGAGGAACCGGCGCCCCTTAGGCGGGCGGAATCAGTACTTTGATCGCGCGGTACGCATGTGCCGCGCGATTTAGGTGCGGGGGACGCTGCGCCGGCGGGCGCGAATCATCGTATCGACAGGAGATCATTATGTTCTGGACCGTTACGCTCTCCCTTCTGGAGGGCTTCCTGACAACCGTCAGGCTGTTTGCCCTGACGCTTCTTTTCGCTCTGCCGCTGGGCCTCATCATCAGCTTCGGCTCCATGAGCAAATTCAGCGTGCTCAGAGTCCCGATCCGGTTTCTGATCTGGATCATCCGGGGAACGCCCCTCCTTCTCCAGCTTCTGGTATTCTACTACGGCCCCGGCATTCTTTTCGGCAGGAATATCTGGGGCACGGGAACCGCCGGCCGCTTCATCGCGGCGCTGATGGCCTTCGTCATCAACTACGCCTGCTATTTCTCCGAGATCTACCGGGGAGGGATTCAGTCCATCCCGGTGGGCCAGTATGAGGCGGGACAGGTTCTGGGCATGACGAAGGGGCAGATCTTCCGCAGGATCATTCTTCTCCAGGTCATCAAGCGCATCGTGCCGCCGATCTCCAACGAGATCATCACGCTGGTCAAGGATACCTCCCTCGCGAGGGTGATCGCCGTCTACGAGATCATCTGGAACGGCCAGTCCTTCATCAAGAGCGCGGGAATCATCTGGCCCCTGTTCTATACCGGCGCGTTTTATCTGATTTTCAGCGGACTTCTCACGATACTGTTCCATCATATCGAGAGACGTCTCGATTATTTCAGGTGAGGAGGAGAAACATGGCTCTGCTTGAGGTCAGAAATATCAGCAAGAGCTTCGGCAGCATCGAAGTTCTCAGAGACATCAATTTTTCGCTGGAGGAAGGGCAGGCGATCTCCATCATCGGCTCTTCCGGCAGCGGCAAGACGACGCTGCTCCGGTGCCTGAACTTTCTGGAGACGCCCGACGCCGGGACCATCGACGTCCGGGGCGAGCGGCTTTTCGACGGCTCCCTGCCGAGGAGGCACAACGAGAGCGACATCCGGCGCAAGCGCCTGCATTTCGGAATGGTGTTCCAGTCCTTCAACCTGTTCCCCCAGTTTACGGCGCTGGAGAACGTCACCCTGGCCCCCACCCTTGCGGCGAAGGAGAAAGGGGAGTATGATGAAACGGCGATCCGCAGAAACGCGGAGGCGCTTCTCGATCAGATGGGACTCATGAACCGCGCGAACAACTATCCCCACCAGCTTTCGGGAGGGCAGCAGCAGCGAGTCGCCATCGCGCGGGCGCTGGCCCTGCATCCCGATATTCTCTGCTTCGACGAGCCGACGTCCGCGCTGGATCCCGAGCTCACGGGAGAGGTCCTGAAGGTCATCCGGGATCTCGCGGAGCACCGGACGACGATGATTATCGTGACCCATGAGATGTCCTTCGCCCGCGACGTCGCGGATACCGCCATTTTCATGGACGGCGGCGTCATCGTGGAGCAGGGGGACGCGAAGACCGTGATCGACCACCCCAGGGAGGAACGCACGCGGAAGTTCCTCGCCAACTACAGAAGCGGACAGTCTTGATAAGAGGAGAGCTTATGGCCGGAACAGACAGATACAGCAGCCCCCTCTCGGAACGCTACGCGGGACGGGAGATGCAGGAGATTTTTTCACAGGACAGAAAATTCCGCACCTGGAGACGTCTCTGGATCGCCCTGGCGGAGTCGGAGAAGGAACTGGGACTACCCATCACGGACGAACAGATCGAGGAGCTCCGGGCTCACGCGGACGATATCAATTACGAGGACGCCGTCAGGCGGGAGAAGGAAGTCAGGCACGACGTCATGTCCCATGTGTACGCCTACGGGCTTCAGTGCCCCCTGGCGAAGGGCATCATCCACCTCGGGGCGACCTCCTGCTACGTGGGGGACAACACCGACCTCATCCTGATGCGGGACGCTCTGGATCTCGTCCGGAAGCGTCTGATCGCGGTGATCCGGCATCTCGCCGATTTCGCCCTGAAATACAAGGATCTCCCCACGCTGGCGTTCACGCATTTTCAGCCGGCCCAGCCCACGACGGTGGGGAAGAGAGCCACGCTGTGGATCAACGAATTCATGATCGACCTCGAGGATCTCGATTATGTGCGCGGGAGTCTCCGGCTCCTCGGCTCCAAGGGGACCACGGGCACGCAGGCCTCCTTCCTCGAGCTTTTCGAGGGAGACCGGGAGAAATGCTTCCGCCTCGACCGGATGATCGCGGAGAAGATGGGCTTCGAGGGCTGCTATCCCGTCTCGGGCCAGACCTACTCGAGAAAGATCGACACCCGGGTCCTCGGCGTGCTGGCGGGAATCGCGGCCAGCGCGACAAAATTCTCCAACGACATCCGTCTCCTCCAGCATCTCAAGGAGGTGGAGGAGCCCTTTGAGAAGAGCCAGATCGGTTCCTCCGCCATGGCCTACAAGCGGAATCCGATGCGTTCGGAGAGGATCGCCTCCCTGTCCCGCTATGTTCTGGCCGACGCCCTCAACCCGGCGGTCACATCCTCCGTCCAGTGGTTTGAGAGAACGCTGGACGACTCGGCCAACAAGCGGCTCTCCATACCGGAGGGCTTCCTCGCGGTCGACGGCATTCTGACCCTCGCGGCCAACGTGGCCGACGGCCTGGTGGTCTATCCCGGGGTGATCCGCCGGCACCTGATGGCGGAATTGCCTTTTATGGCCACAGAGAATATAATGATGGATGCGGTGAAAGCGGGCGGCGACCGGCAGGAGCTCCACGAGCGCATCCGCGAGCTTTCCATGGAAGCGGGCAGACGCGTGAAGGAGGAAGGCGGGGACAACGACCTTCTGGACCGCATCGCGGCGGATCCGGCCTTCGGGCTTACGAGAGAGGAGCTCGAGGAGCGGATGGATCCGGCGAAATACGTCGGGATGGCGCCGTATCAGACGGAGTGCTATCTGAGGGACGTCGTCGGTCCGCTGCTGGAACAGAACAAAGACGCCGCGGAATGGAAGGCGGAAGTAAACGTCTGACGGAGAAGCAGGTCCGGGACCGGATCCGCGCAGAGGCGGTTCGCGCGCCGGACAGGCGAAAAAGAACGCGGGCGGCAGATCGGATTACATACCTGAGGAGGTACACAGATGGTTACAGCAGTTGTCGGAGCAAACTGGGGAGACGAGGGAAAAGGCAAGATCACGGATATGCTGGCGGACAAGGCCGATCTCGTGATCCGCTTTCAGGGAGGCGCGAACGCGGGCCATACGATCAGGAATCAGTACGGCAAATTTGCCCTCCACACGCTGCCGTCGGGGGTTTTTCATCAGGACGTGATGAACATCATCGGCAACGGCGTCGCCCTCAGCGTGCCGAAGGTGGCCGCTGAGCTCGACGAGATTATCCGTCAGGGCGTCCCCGCTCCGCAGCTTATGATCTCCGACAGAGCCCAGATCGTGATGTCCTACCACGTTCTGTTCGACACGCTGGAGGAGGCGAGACTGGGCGGCAGGTCCTTCGGATCCACAAAGTCGGGCATCGCGCCGTTCTATTCCGACAAATTCGCGAAGATCGGCATCCAGGTGAGCGAGCTGGAGGACATGGACGCCCTCCGGGAGAAGGTCGCCGGCATCCTGGAGAAGAAGAATATTCTGCTGAAATACCTGTACGGGGCGCCGGAGCTGTCCGTCGACGACGTCATGGACGAGCTGAAATCCTACCGGGAAATCCTCAGCCCTCTGACCGGCGACACGGCGGCCGTCATTCAGAAGGCTCTCTCGGAGGGAAAGACGGCCCTTCTGGAGGGGCAGCTCGGCACCATGAAGGATCCGGATCACGGCATCTACCCCATGGTGACCTCGAGCTCGACGCTCGCCGGCTACGGCACCATCGGCGCCGGTATTCCGCCCCGGGCGCTCGGCCGGATCGTGGCCGTGACCAAGGCCTATTCCAGCGCGGTGGGCGCGGGCGAGTTCGTGTCCGAGATCTTCGGAGAGGAAGCGGAGGAGCTTAGAAGACGCGGCGGCGACGGCGGAGAATACGGCGCCACGACGGGACGTCCCAGAAGGGTCGGCTTCTACGACACGGTCGCGTCGAAATACGGATGCCGCATGCAGGGAGCCACCGAGGCGGCCCTCACGGTTCTCGACGTGCTGGGATATCTGGACGAGATCCCCGTGTGCGTCGGCTACGAGATCGACGGGACCGTCACGGAGGAATTCCCGACGACGGTGAAGCTGAAGAAGGCGAAGCCGGTGTGGGAGGTTCTTCCGGGCTGGAAGAGCGACATCAGCGGCATCAGGAATTACGGCGATCTTCCGCTGAACTGCCGCCGCTATGTGGAATTCATCGAGGAAAAGATCGAATGCCCGATCCGGATGGTTTCCAACGGACCGGCCAGAGAGGACATCATTTTCCGCTGATCGGACGGAGGAGAAAATGACAGGAAGGATGAAACGAATGACGGCGGCGGTTCTCGCCGCCTTCCTGCTGACCGGCCCTGTGTACGCGGACGAGGTGATATCCAGCGGGGACCTGAGATTTCAGATCACCGTGCCGGACGGCTGGGAGGACATGGCGGGGACGCTGACGGCGGGAGACGCCGACAAGGCGTTTCTGATCCGCTGCGGCAGCGCCGCCGACGCCTCTTATCTTGTCTTCGGCTGCGAGGAAAAGGACGCGGGAGCGCTGGAGTCCTTTGAGGATTACCAGAGCCTTCTCGTCGAGGGCGTCACCGGAAACGGGCTTTTTTCGGACGTCGAGATCTCGCCTTCCCTTGACATCACGCTCCGGGGAACGGGTCTTCGGGGAAAGCTGACGACGTTTTCCGCCCTGTTTCACAGGGAAAAGGGGGCGGACCTGCGGGTGGCGGGCCGTCTCTACGCCCTGGAGGGCGTGAGAGAGTACTACCAGTTTTTCGCCTGGACAAAGGAAGAGAACGCGCCGGCCCAGAACATGGTGGCGGACCGCATCGTAAACTCGCTCCGGATCCTGATCTGAGGTTCTGACCGGAGGTTTCCGGGACGATGAAAACGCCTGAAACGCCCGGGATACCGGATGCGCTTCAGACGCCGGGTGCGCTTCAGAATTCTTGATACGCTTCAGATGCGGAAGTCCGCCGGTCAGATTCTGACGCCGACGGACTCCAGCTTTTCGATCATGTCATTGTATTCTGTGAAGTGAATGGCCGCGAAGCCTGCCGCTCTCGCCGCGCGGACGTTTTCCTCCGAGTCGTCGATGAAGACGCATCGGGAAGGGGTCAGGTGAAAGCGGGACGCGAGGGCGTCATACATCTCCCGGTCGGGCTTTGCCGCATGGATCTCGTGGGACCAAAGGCCTCCGTCCGTCAGCTTCAGGAAGTCGAAGGTGCCGTTTTCCGTGAGAATGCGGACCGACCGCCGGGACCAGTTGGACAGATAGAAGACCTTGTAGCCCCGCCGGCGAAGAGCCCGGATGAGACTTTCCGTGTACCAGAAGGGGGAAATGCATTCGTCGAGGGTCTCGACGAACCGGCGGATCTCGCTTTCATACGCCGGGGCGATGCGGACGAAATCCTCCGTCACCTCCTCGTAAGGACGGATCCCGATGTCGCAGTCTCTCCAGAGGGGAGAAGGAATGATCTTCTCCCGGATCACGGCGGTGCATTCCGGCGTAAGGCCCAGGCTCTCCGCGTGCTCCTCCCACGGACAGTCGGCGAGCACTCTGCCCACGTCGAAGACGACGCAGTCGATCAGGGACGACTTGTCCGGCCGCACCGCTTTGGCGACCAGGAAGAACAGATAGAGCAGCACCGGGACGAGGATGGTGCATCCCAGGCTTGCCCGGAAGAGGGCCTGGCCCAGATCGCTCCTGAAAAGCGAGAATACCAGTGACAGAACATACATAAGAACCAGAAGAACGATACCCGCCCAGGCGAGTATCCGTTTTATTTTATCCATGCGCACCTCCGGGTTCATTATATCGGATCGGCGGAGGAATGTCGACCGCGATTCTGCGGCGGAGGAATGTCGGCCGCGATTCTTGTCAAAAACAGGTGCCTGTGATATATTATGCCTTGCAGGTTCCGGGGAAACGGCGGACGGATCCCGCCCCTGGCGGGACGGGATCCGGGAGGCATCCGCGGCGGCCTGCGCATCACAGAAAGGCCCGAAGAGGCCCGGAATAACGGAGAATGATAATATGGCTGATGTGAACAAAACAGACGAAGTACTGGAAGAAGAGCTGAGCGTCGACAAGGACTCCCTCCTCGGCAGGTGGAGAGCGAAGGCGTACGATCAGAACGCGGACAAGAAGTGGCTGAAAAAGCTCTGGGACGACTATTTCGCGGAGGAGAAGGCCATCTATGCCAGCCTTCTTTCCAATCCCGACGAAGAGGTAAAGGGCACCGTGAAGGAGCTGGCCGAACGGTACGGCGTGTCCGTCGACACCATGGTGGGCTTCCTCGACGGCATCAACGAGTCCCTGAAGACGGCCAATCCGATCGAGACGATGACGGAGGACACGGAGGTAAGTCTCGCCTTTGACAAGGAGAGGCTCTACAAGAACATGGTCGACGCCAAGGCGGACTGGCTCTACGGTCTGCCCCAGTGGAACGACATCTACTCCGAGGAGGAGCAGCACGCCCTCTACATGGAGCAGAAGAAGTCGGGAACCATCGTGAAGCCGAAGAAGATCGGGAGAAACGATCCCTGTCCCTGCGGCTCCGGCAAGAAATACAAGTACTGCTGCGGCAGAAACAACTGAGAACGACGATCTTACGGGATGTCCGGAGGACGGGATGGAAGAACTGATCTTCAGGGACAGAAGAGGAACCAACTGTCTGAAATGGAACCACCTCACGGAGAACGGCTTCCGCCGCGAGGGCCTTCTGGGAATGTGGGTGGCCGATATGGATATCGCCTCTCCCCGGTCCGTGCGGGAGGTTCTCCGGGAAATGGCGGAATTCGGCGTCTTCGGGTACGACCGGGTGCCGGAGAGCTACACGGACGCCTTCCTGTGGTGGGAGAAGACGCGCCACGGCCTGGATTGTCCCCGGGAGTGGATCCGGTATTCTCCCGGCGTCGTCGCGGGATTCAACTGGCTTGTCAGGATCCTGACGGAGCCCGGGGAAGCCGTCATCATACAGACGCCGGTCTACTATCCCTTCAGCAGGGCCGTCACGGATAACGGCAGGAAGCTCGTCACCAGCGGGCTGGTCCGGAAGGACGGAAGGTACGTCGTCGACTTTGAGGACTTTGAGAGGAAGATCCGGGATAACGGCGTGAAGGCCTTCATCCTGTGCTCCCCCCACAATCCCGTGGGGCGGGTGTGGACGGAGGAAGAGCTTCTCCGGATGCTGGAGATCTGCCGGAAATACGGCGTCCACGTAATTTCCGACGAGATTCATCAGGATATCGTCATCGGGGATCACCGACAGATCCCGACGCTCTCCCTGGTCGGTCCGGGGGACCGGGTCACGGCCCTGACGGCCGCGTCCAAGACCTTCAATCTGGCCGGATTCCGGAATTCCTTCGTGATCCTTCCGGACGAGGAGATCCGCGGGAAATATGACAGCTTCACCTCGCTCCTTCACATCGGGAGCGGCAGCGCGGCCGGCTATGCCGCGGTGGAGGCCGCCTACAGGGGAGGCGGGGAATGGCTCGAATCCCTTCTGGAGCTGGTGCGGGGCAACTACGCCGCCGTCAGGGACTGCCTGGCGGAGCGGGCGCC
Organism: uncultured Lachnospiraceae bacterium; assembly: GCA_902773195.1. Next base: position 1,084 of record CACYDL010000157.1, on the reverse strand, counting down.
GGAGGCGGTCGTCTATCCGCTGGAGGGAACCTATCTGGCGTGGATCGACCTGGGCGCCTATACGGACCAGGAGCATCTGCCGGATCTCATGGAGAACCGCTGCGGCATCGCCGCGGATTACGGCGTCTGGTTCGGCGGCTCTTCGGAGGGCTTCGTGCGGCTCAACCTGGCCACGTCCCCCGCGGTCGCGGCGCAGGCGGCGTCGGCGGTGGCGGACGCGGTCTCCCCGGAATAATCCGAAGATTTTCCTTCTTTTTCTATTGACGGCGCGGATCCGCTGTGATAGATTATTCAAGGTATAAACAAGCAGAGTGTCCACTCTCACCCCCGAGCGACTGAGCGAAGGGCGTTGATAAAGACCGGAATCCGATGCGGCATGCTTCGGATCACATGATTTCGGTATTATTGCGGACAGTCTCTGACTGTCCGCTTTTTTATCATCCGAGAGGAACACCGGAAGGAACGAAGGCATCAGGCCTTAAATCTGAGGAGGGTACCAAGATTAGCGATTTAATGATTAACGAGCAGATCCGCGATCGCGAGATCCGGCTGATCGGACAAAACGGCGAACAGCTGGGCATCATGTCTGCCCGCGAAGCACAGATGAAAGCGGATGAGGCGGGACTTGACCTCGTCAAGATCGCGCCGAAGGCCCAGCCTCCTGTCTGCAAGATTATCGATTACAGCAAGTATCGCTATGAGCAGTCCAGGAAGGAGAAGGAGGCCCGCAGAAAGCAGAAGATCGTCGAGATCAAGGAGATCAGGATGTCTCCCAACATCGATACCAACGATCTGAACACGAAGGTCGCCGCTGCCAGGAAATTCCTGCAGAAGGGCAACAAGGTCAAGGTCAGCATCCGTTTCCGCGGGCGCGAGATGGCGCACACGGCGGCCAGCAGACCGATGATGGACGACTTCGCCGCGCAGCTTTCCGACATCGCAGTCGTCGAAAAACCCCCCAAGATGGAAGGCCGGTTCATGACCATGTTCCTGTCCGAGAAAAAGTAACAGAGAGGAGATATTATTATGCCGAAAATGAAGACCAAGAGAGCTGCTGCGAAGCGTTTTCACGTCACCGGAAGCG
>CACYDL010000156.1 GCA_902773195.1 uncultured Lachnospiraceae bacterium | reverse complement strand
GTGAACATTGTCTACAACGGCGCAGGAGATAAAAAGATATGAAACACAAACGCGGAATATGGCGTCCTCTTCTGATAATTGTCCTGGATCTGGTTCTGATCGCCGCCCTCGTCAAGGTCTTCTCCCTGGAGAAGAACCGGGAGATGAGATCCCAGCGGACGCTGAACAGGGCCGTCAGCAAGGTGGCCGCGGAGATGCCGGAGAGCGAACTGCCGGAGAACTTCGGGGACGAGCTCCTCTCAGGGCCCGAATCCGCGGAGGAACCGGCCGCCCTGTCGGCCGCTGACAGCGCGGAGGAGCCCGCGCTCCCCGTGGTCCTGAGCGTCAGGGGCGACAGCTTTGCCATCCACGGAGGCGATCCCCAGACCGCCTATCCGGCGATTCTTGAACAGAAGCTGTCGGACGCCGGGTACCAGATCCGTGTGATGGACTACACGCTGGACGCAAGAAGCGCTCTGACCCACCTCTATTACGCGGGGATCGACGAATCCGAGATACAGGAGTACGTCGACAGAAACGCCGAGTCGGACCGGGTCAGAAAGAGCAGCCCGTTTGAAAGCGGAACCGGCGACGTCTCCGGTCTCAGCCTTCAGAGAAACGACTACGAGGCGATTCCGGTCATCTTCGTCGGATATTACGGGGGATGGGGAGGAGACGTCTTCGAGCTCATTGAGATGCAGCAGAAGATTCTTTCCACCTACAGCAGCCGGGACCGCTACATCATCGTCTGCAACCATCCGCTCAACGTGACGGATGTGGACACGTTTGACGAGATCATGAGCGCGTACTGGGGCAGGGAGCATTACCTCGGCGTCGTGGGAGTGAGCGGAAGCGCGCTCACGACCCTGGCGGGACACGAGGATCTCGCGCAGCGCATCCTTACAAAGCTGGAAAAACAGAAGTATCTGTCCTGAGCGGCAGAAAAGCGGGTCCTTGACGGATCAGACATAAGCCTGAAGAGGGGAAGAACGGACGATGAAAGATTCCTCAAAAATAGATTTTGTCATGCTGTGGGTTGACGGCAGCGATCCTGCCTGGCTGGAGGAAAAGTCCAGATACAGCCCTGTCAATAAGGATTACGGTTCGAGCGACAACAGGTACCGGGACTGGGACAATCTCCAGTACTGGTTCAGGGGCGTGGAGAAATTCGCCCCCTGGGTGAACAATATCTACTTCATCACCTGGGGACATCTCCCCGCATGGCTGAACCGGGATCATCCCAAGCTGAAGATCGTCAGACATTCCGACTATATTCCCGCGGAATATCTGCCCACCTTCAACTCCAATCCCATCGAGCTGAACCTCCACAGAATCCCGGAGCTTTCGGAGCAGTTCGTCCTCTTTAACGACGACGTCTTCCTGACGGGAGAAGTGAAGCCGGAGGATTTCTTCATGAACGGCCAGCCCAGGGACGAGATGGTTTTCAATCCGATCCTTCCGAAGGGAGAGCTCTACGGCATCTCCTTCACGAACCTCAGCAACCTGAATGTGCTGAACGAGCATTTCAACAAGTCCCAGGTTGTCCGGAAGTATCCCTGGAAAATCTTCAACCTGAAGTACGGCACGGGGGTTTTCCGCTCGCTGCTGCTTCTTCCGTGGAACTGCTTCCTCGGCTTCGTCAATCCCCACTGCGCGGCGTCCCATCTGAAGAGCACGTTTGCCGAGCTCTGGGAGGTGTGCGGCGACAAGCTGGACCAGACGTCCCGAAACCGTTTCAGGAAGCAGAATGATCTCAACCACTGGCTGATGCGGTACTGGAATCTGTGCAGGGGCAATTTCGTTCCGAGAAGCAGAAAATTCTGGAAATACTTCAATCTGACCGACAACAACGCGGAGATCTGCGCGTACATCAGGAAACAGAAGGCCAAAATGATCTGTGTCAACGATATGATTCCCGACATAGATCTTGATAAAGCGAAGAGGGAGATCAACGGCAGCCTGGAGGCCATCCTGCCGGAGAAATCCTCCTTTGAGCTGTGATGGTCCCGCAGGAAGCGCCGGGCTTTTCTGAGCCGCTGTTTTCCGACGGGGAGTTCCCGGCACAGATATTTCCGAAGGTTTTGATCGACAGACCGGCCTTCTGAAAAGATCAGGCCGGTCTGTTGAGAGTGAGAGAAGGATCGATGGAAAAATACGTAGAAAAAAATGTCAACCTTCATGCGTTTGCCGCCCGCGTTCTGTTCCGCAGAAAGCTGCTGCTTCTGGCCGTGCTGGTTTCACTCGCCGCAGGAGCCCTGCTCTCCGTTTATCTGGAGAAGAGAAGGGTTTCCACCCCGAACGAGGCGCTGAAGGTCGCCGCTGAAAAGGCCGAAGAGGCCGAGCTCCAGGAGAGCCAGAAGGAAGCGGATATCCTCGGCCTGACGGATCTTCAGAGACAGAAGGTCCAGGACGCCTTCCGGGCCTACAGGGTCTACAAGGACGCGATCAGCCGTTTCTCCGGCATGTACGGCGAATCGCTGGCCGCCAAGACGGATCTTGCGGCGCTCCACAGAAAACAGACCATCTACAGGGTTTCGACGGACAACAGGACGGCGATCGCCCTCCTCGTCAAGAAATATCTGGGCGACGAGGATTTCGAGCTGATCCGCCAGATCGTTGCCGAGGACCTGCCCGGCGTCAATCCCAGGGATCTCGTCAGCGTCTCCGACGTGGGAGGCGAGGACGCGGATGACGCGGGGGAGGACGCTGCCGGCGCGGGAGAGGACGGCGCGGCGGCGGCAGTCGGCACCGAGACCGCCGAGACGGAGGAAGAGGACGAAAGCGGTCTGTTTACGACGTTTATCTGCGCGATGTCCATCGGGAGCGGAGACGAAGAGTGCGACGAGATTTCCAAGGTCGTCGAGGACGCGCTGATGCGCTGCGCCGTCCGGATCCGGGAGAGCGGCATCAGGCTTCTGATCCGCCCGTCCTACGACATCTACGAGACCGGTCTCACCAACGCCTACTACCACAAGAGCGACAGCGAGCTGACAAGCCTCCGGAACGTGTACGGCTCCTACGTCACGCTGATGAACAACGTGATCGACAAGTTCTCTCTCTCCGAGACCGAGTACTTCAATATCCTGTGCGAGTCGCTGAAGACCCAGACCGAAACCGCTTCCTCCGCCTCGGGGGAAACCGCCGGAGCGGCGGACGGATCCGGAGAGGGGGCGGACGTCACGGCAGCCGGCTCGGAGACGGCCGAGGAGCTGTTCAAGCCCGAAACCTTCAGCAGACGGCGGGCGGTCAAAAAAACACCGGCCCTGGCCGCCGTCCTGTTTTTATTCCTGCTGCTCGTCTGGTTCCTCTGCTATCTCTCCTCGGACAGGATCATGACGGGAACATCCCTCGCCGCAGCTCTAGGCGCCCCGATTCTCGCCCGCATCCGCGTCGAGGACCTGAATCCGCGAAGCCCCGCGGAGAAGCTGGCCGTCTCGATCCTCGCGAAGGATACGGAGACAGACCCGGAGAAGGCGCTGAGAATCCTCCGGATGCAGCTTTCCAGCATTATCGGGACGAATTCGCTCCGGAAGATCTGCTTCTGGTCGGATGTGGAGGACGCCGCGTCGGCCGCTTTTGTGGGCAGGCTGACCGGCGAGCTGAAGAAGGACTGCCCCGACACGGAGTTCTGCTGCGGCGTCTCCCTGGGAGGCGCGGAACTGGAGCATCTGATGGACGCGGACGGTATCGTGGTGCTGTCGGCCTTAAGCAAATCGACCTTTGCCGGCGTCAATGGTTTCCTCAGCCTGGCCAGAAACACGAACCGCCCGGTGTGCGGCGTGATCGTGAACAACAGCCCGGCCAATTACAGGCCATGAGAGGGGACCGGCGCTCCGGGAAGGAACGGACTATCCATGAGAATAACCGAGAGGTTCTGGCGTACAATTGCATATGACCGGCTTCTGATGGTGCTGGCCTTCGGCCTGGTCTTCTTCCGGGTCCCGTACATCGGGCATACTGTGGCGGGCAATGAGCTCGGCACGCTGGCCTGCGAGGCGCTCTTCGCCGCGGGACTGTTCGCCTTCTATTTTTCGAGAGGGGTCACGCTGTTCCGCAGGGAGCTCTTCATCCTGCTCATCTACGCGCTCTGGGTGGCGTTTCTCACCCTGCTGAACGGTCATTCCCCCGTCCGGTTTCTCTATGAATATGCGCCGGCCTTTTTCCTCGTCCTCTATTTTTCCATTGTCAGGCCGGAGGAGGAGACGCTGCGCGTCCTGAAGGCGTGGATCGTTTTTCTGACCGTCCTGCTTCTGACGGATCTGGCCACGATGGCGCTGTTTCCCGGAGGCCTGTACCAGTCCGAGAACTATTCTGAGAACTGGTTTCTGGGCTACAAGACCTACAGGCTGAATATCACGATACCCCTTGTGGTCTTTGCGGCCTATGTGCAGCTGGCGGAATCCGGAAAGACGAAGAAGTCCCTGTTTTTCCTGCAGGGACTTGTTCTGCTCGATACGGTCCTGTGCAGGGGCACCGCGTCGGTCATCACCGTCTCCGCGTTCCTGTTCTTCCTGGACCTGTTCCTGTTTTTCCGCTCGGCGGTTCCGTCGGGCGCCCGGCGGTTCCGGCGCGCGGTGTATTCGCCCTTTGTCTTTGAGATCCTGTACGCGGTGATCGTGGTGACGGTGCTGAACCTCAGGTACAACGAGCTGTTCACCCGGTTCATGCTCAGAGTGGTGCACAAGACGCCGACCATCTCCGGGAGGACGGTGATCTGGGAGTACACCCTCGACGTCCTCAGACAGAACGGCTGGAAAGGCATGGGGTATCTGAACGGGGCCCAGTTCATCGAGCTTCTGCACGGACTCAACAACCCGCACAACTTCGTGCTCTCCCTGCTCGTCTACGGAGGCATCGCGGGTCTGGTCATCTTCCTGGTCTTTCTGAACAGCGTGCTTCTCGGATCGGCGCGGTGCGACTGCAACGCGGTCGTGATCATGGCGCTGTACGCGTTCCTCCTGCTCGGGACGGTTTCCTCTTCCTTTATCACCGCCCCCCTGTTCTACTGTATGCTGATGCTGCTCATGTCGATGAGCAAAGAAAACCATGTTCTGAACGGAGCCGGATTATGAACCCTATCGACATTCTCTCAAGAAACTCCCATACCATCCGAGGGGAGAAGGCCCGGAAAAACCAGGTAAACATCGAGTACTGGAAGGCCCGCAACGTCGGCGACAGACTCGGTCCCGCCGTCTGCGGCTGGATGCTGGAGCAGAAGGGAATCGATCCCTCCGCCGGACTGAAGAAGACCAGGCACCTTCTCTCCGTCGGCTCGATTCTGGCCCTGGGGAAATATCCGGTGGACGCCTGCGTCTGGGGAAGCGGCATCTACCGGATCGACAATATCCGCATGCTCGCCCTGGAGAAGATGTTCAGGAAGCTGGACGTGCGGGCGGTCCGCGGACCCGTCACCAAGGAGGTTCTGGACGTCTGCGGCTACCGGTGTCCCGCCGTGTTCGGGGATCCCGCCGTGCTGATGCCGCTGGTTTACCGCAGCGAAGCCGTGAAGGAGCGGGGCAAGGTTTCCGCGGTCCTTCACTTCCGGCAGGCCGACCGGGAGCTTCCCGCCGGGATCAACCGGATCGATGTGCGGACGGAGGACTACAGGCCGGTGATCGACGAAATCTGCTCGTCGGAGCTGGTGGTTTCCTCTTCCCTTCACGGCATCATTCTCGCGGAGAGCTACGGGGTTCCCGCGGTCTTTCTGCAGGAGGATATGGAGGACGTCCTCCTGAAATATTACGACTGGTATTACGGATCCGGAAGAAAGAATATCCGGTTTGCCTACAGCATGGAGGAAGCGCTGAACATGACGCCGATGGATCTGCCGGACACGGAGGCGATGCAGAAGACGCTCGCGGACGCCTTCCCCTATGATCTGTGGAACAGCTGAAGAGTCAGCGCGGACGGTTACTATGGACGACAGTACAAAAGCAAAAAAACTGATTAAAGGCGTGGGAATCTACGGGATCGGCACCTTCGGGACCAAAATCCTGTCTTTCCTGATCGTGCCTCTCTATACCTACTACATCACCACGAGCGACATGGGTGTCTACGACATCCTGATCTCGACGGTGCATCTGCTCACGCCCCTTGTCACCATGCAGATTTCCGACGCGGCGTACAAGTGGATCCTTCAGAACGAGGATGAGAGCAGCATCTACGTGCGGGCGACCATGCAGGTTCTCGTGTTCAACTGCGCCGTCGCCTCCGCGCTCATCATGTTGGTGAACCGCTTCTACGCGATTCCCTACTGCGGCTGGTTCATCTCGATCCTGGTGCTCTCCAGGGCCTTTCAGACGGTGCAGAAGATCCTGAGGGGACTGAAGCGGCAGAAGCTGTTTGCCGCGGCCGGAATCCTCTACACGGCCATTTTCCTCTCGCTGAATATCGTTCAGATCGTCGTACTCCGCCAGGGCGTCGTGAGTCTTTTCCAGAGCATGGCGGCGGCCTATCTGATCACCACGGCGGTCATGTTCGTCTGCGAGCCCAGGCTCCGCGTGTCGCTGATGGTGAGACCGGATATGGGGATCATCACGAAGCTGCTCCGGTTCTCGATCCCCCTGGTTCCCAACTATCTCAACTGGTGGATCATCAATTCCTCGGACCGCTACATCGTCGCCTTTTTCCTCGGGACCTCGGCGACGGGGATTCTCGCGGTCGCCCACAAGTTCCCGACCGCACTGCAGACGGTTCTCAATCTCTTCAATTCCGCCTGGCAGGACGTGTCCATCGCGGACGCCAGGACGGGGACGGGAGAGTACTACACCAAGGTCTTCCGCCGCTACGCCTGCTTTGCCCTGAGCCTTCTCTGGTTTCTGATCCCGGTCAGCAAGATCCTGATGACCGCGGTGCTCAACGTGCGCTACAGGAGCGGCTGCGACTACGTGGCCTTCTACTACATGGGAACGGTCTTCCAGAGCTTCTCCTCGTTTTACGGGGTCGGCTATCTGAGAAGCGACCGGACGGGAAAGGCCTTCTCGACCAGCATCTTCGGCGCGGTGGTCAACGCCGTGATCAACATCATGTTCGTGCGTCTGATCGGCATCCAGGCGGCCGCCGTGTCCACCTTCGCCGCCTTCTTCCTGATGTGGCTGGTCCGTGAGAGGCAGAACAGGGAAGAACTGGGCATCTCCGTCCGGTGGCCGATGATCCTCAGCCTCACGGCGGCGGGCGTGATCGTCAGCGTGGCCTCCATTCTCTGCGGAATCAGGATCAACGCGCTGCTGACCGCCGTCGGCGCCGCCGGCTTCCTCTTCTTCAACAGGGACAATATCGCGATGGCGCTGAAATTCCTGCGCGGGAAGCTCGGGAAAGGCCGCTGAAATACCTGCGGGGGAAATCCCGGAAAAGGCCGCTTAAGATACCTGCGGGGACATCCCGGGAAAGGCCGCTTAAGATACCTGCGCGGAAATCCTGGAAAGGCCGCTTAAGAAAAGAAAATTACAGTATCTTATGATCTTTTGACAATAATCAATGAAGCGGTTTACGAGCCGGATCCGGAATGCTATTCTTGGAGTCACCTGAAAAGGAACTTCAGACAGCGCGGAAGCGTGAGCGCCGGAGGGTGAGGATGTCGCTTGACAGGATTGTCCCTGAGCGCGGGCTGACGGAGGAAGACGTGGTCAGCGTGCTCAGGAGAGGAGACAGGTGCAGTGAATGGCTTGCGGGCCGCCGGGAGAGATTTGAGGAGGCCCGTCTGACCTACGAGGAACTGATAAAAAACGCCGCTCTCAGGAGCAGTGAAGCGGCCCGGCCCCCCGGAGGGGGAGATCCGGGCAGGGATTCGGTCTACTACGCATGGCAGGATGCGAACCGGATGCTCCGGGAGGAGGCGGCTTATCTGAGAAAACAGCAGAGAAACATCCATTTCGCCGGCGTCGTTATCCGTCACGTCTGGGATTCGTTCTACCACATGGATCCGGACCTGCAGGATATCCTCCGGCGATATTATATCCGCCGGCAGTGCGTACAGGAAATCGCCGAGGAGCTGGCCATCTCCCCGGCGACCTTCTGGAGGCGCCGGAAGAAGGCGGTTTCCCTGATTCTCAGGGAATGCTCAGAACGGATCGGCGCGAAACGGTGTGTTGATTAACCCTCTTTCGGAATGCTATAATAAAGTCCGGTTCTCACCATTTTGACAGGCAGACAGGAGTTGACACAATGATTAAGGCAGGACTGATCCTCGAAGGCGGGGCCGAACGGGGCACCTTCACGGCGGGCGCGCTGGATCTTCTCATGGAGAAGGAGATCTGGTTTGAATATACCTGCGGCGTCTCCGCGGGCGCCTGCAGCGCGGTGGACTATATCTCGAAGCAGATCGGAAGAACCAGGGACGCGCTGATTCCCAGGGACAAGAGCTACAGGATGGCAAAGCTGTCCTGCATCCCCGGCCAGCATTCGCTGATCGACATGGACATGCTTTTCGACCGGTTCCCGAACGATCTGATTCCGTTCGATTACGACACGTATTTCGCTTCGGACATGCTCTGCGAGATGGTGGTCACGTCCTGCGCCACGGGACACGCGGAATATATGGACAACCGGACGGACCGGGATCAGTTCATGACGATCTGCAGGGCGTCTTCGTCCATTCCGCTGATCTCACCGCCTGTCCTCATCGGCGAAAAGGAATATGTGGACGGGGGCGTGTCGGACGGCGTGCCGCTTCTTCACTCGATGCGGAAGGGCTACCGGAAAAACATCGTGATTCTGACCAGGGGCCGCGGCTTCCGGAAGAAGGCGCCGGGAAAGCTGACGGAGGGCCTCTACAGAAAGACCTTCAGCGGATATCCCGGACTGGTCCGGACCCTGCTGACCTATTACAGGACCTACAACAGGACCCAGGATCTGATCGACAAATGGGAGGACGAGGGAAAAGTGTTCGTGCTCCGGCCGCTGGAGAAACCGGTGGACCGCCTGGAGATGGATCCGGAGAAGCTGCGCTCGTTCTATATGCATGGCTACAGCCTCATGGAACAGAGGCTGGACGAACTGAAGAAATATCTGGAAGAGGACCGGCGGGCGTAAGCGGCCCGGCGGATTATCCCGCGGCCTGCCCCGCAGGCGGCGGGTTATCATGGAAGGAGAGGTAGTCTCATATGGATAATCTGATTATCGAAGGCTTTATCGGCTCAGGCAAGGGAGCTGTGGCAAAGAGCGTCGCGAAAAAGCTGAAGCTGAGCGTCGTGGATCTGGACAAGATGGTCTCGCAGCGGATGAAGATGACGAGCGCCGAGATCTACGACCGGTTCGGGGAGCCCTACTACCGCGCCATGGAGACGCTGATCCTCGACGAGCTCACGTCCCTCGAGAAGAGGACCGTGATCGTGCTGGGGAGCGGCGCGGCCACGATGCCCCAGAACAGACAGTATTTTAAGAAGCTGGGAAAGGTATACTATCTCTGTCTCAAGCCGGAAGAACTGCTCGAAAACATGAAAAAATCCAACAAGAAGCACGAGTGGATCCGCGGCGAGTCCTGGGACGAGCAGGTGATCCGGATCTTCCGGGAAAGAGAACCCTATTACAAGGAGACCGCGGACGTGACGATCGACGCCGGGGGCAAGACCGCCGACGAAGTCGCCGGGATGATCATCAGCGCCTCGAAGGAGAAGTAAGAGTCTTTTCCGCGAGCGCGCGGACCTCCTCCACGGGCATATCCCTGCCGGTCCAGATCCGGAACGACTCCGCCCCCTGTTCCACCAGCATGCCCAGGCCTCCTTCGGCCGGGATGCCGGCCGAGCGGGCCATCCGCAGAAGCGGCGTCACGGCGGGATGATAGATGATGTCAAAGACGAAGAGTCCTTCGTGGAAGAAGGAGGCGTCGGGAATGAGCGAGGCCGGCGATCCGGAGGCGTTCCCGGCCATTCCGACGTTCGTCGCGTTGACCAGGGCCCTGCTTTCCCGGATCTCCCGTCTCAGAACTTCGGGATCGTCGTAGGAGCATACGCGCACCGTCGTCCCGGAATAGGGGCGGAGCTTCTCCGCGATATGCCGGACGTGCTCCGCGGAGGAGGGCCTGTTGCAGAAGACGGAAATCTCCGCCAGTCCCTCCAGCGCCGCGCGGATCAGGATCGCGCTCGCGGCTCCGCCCGATCCCATCAGGGTCATCCGGCCTCCCTTCAGGGAACAGCCGGCCTTCGCGGCGGCGTTCATGAAGCCGATGCCGTCCGTGGTATAGCCTGTCAGCCTTCCTCCTTCGTTCGCCACCGTGTTGACGGAACCGCCGATCCGCGCTTCCGTCGAGAGCTCGTCGCACAGCAGGCTCATGGCCCGCTTGCACGGCATGGTGACGTTCCATCCCGCCGTGCCTTCCCTCTTCATCTCCCGGACGGTTTCCTCCAGCGAAGCTTCATCTGTCTCCCTGAGACCGTACCTGGCGTCGACGCCTGTTTTCCCGAAGGAGTAGTTCATCATGGCGGGAGAGAGGCTGTGGCGGATGGGCGTGCCGATCAGACAGTATTGTTTCATGCGGACTCCTTTCGTCGTCCCCGGCGCTTTTTGCGGGGCGGGGAACTTATCCGGACCATTGTAACATACGGAGGACAGTAAAAAAATGGCGGTCTTTAAAAAAGCACAGGGAGAGACAGACCCGCTGATCGCCGTCCCGGTCATGCCCGAGACGGGCGGACAGGCGGCGAAGATGGCGGCGGAGGCCGCGGCGGCGGGAGCGGACCTGGTGGAGCTTCGGGCGGACGCCGCCTGGCGGGGTTCCGGCAGCGGGGTGATCCCGTCGCTGCTGCAGGCCGCGGCGGACGGGGCGGGCGGCGTGCCCGTTCTTTTTACGCTGAGAACCGTCTCCGAGGGCGGCCTTGCCGAAGCGGATGAAGCTTCCTACAGAGAGGCCCTTCTTCGCGCCGCTTCCTCGGGACTTGCTTCCTGCGTCGACGTCGAGCTGGAACGGGATCCGGCCGGAACGCTCGCGGGAGAGATCCGCCGGAGGGGAAGCGAGGTGCTTCTCTCCAAACATGATTTTCACGCGACGCCTTCCTTCGACGGGATCCTCGCGATTCTCGGGAAGATGGAGAGGCTGGGGGCGGATGTGGCGAAATGCGCTTTTATGCCGGTGCGGGACGACGACGTGTCCTTCGCGGAGGCCGCTTCCGCCGAGGCCTTCCGCTGCCTGGGCATTCCCCATCTGGTGATATCGATGGGGGAGAGGGGGCTGCCGTCCAGGCTGTCCTGCGGCGTGTACGGCTCCGCGATGACCTTCGGGTGTCTCCCGGGGGCGGCGTCGGCGCCGGGCCAGATAGAGGCGGGAGAGCTCCGGGCGCGTATCGGCCGGATCCGGGCGATCAGAAAAAGAGGAAGCTTTCTTTTTCTCACGGGCTTCATGGGAACCGGCAAGACGACGGTTGCGGCGGCGCTCTCGAAGCTGACCGGACTCCCCTCCGTCGAGATGGACGCGGAGATCGTCGGGGACTGCGGAAAGCCGATTCCCCGGATATTCGCGGAATCCGGGGAGGAGGGCTTCCGGGAGCTCGAGACGAAGCTTCTCGCCGGTCTCTATGACAGGGAGCCTGCCATCGTCTCCTGCGGGGGCGGCGCGGTGCTGCGGAAGGAGAACGCGGCGCTGATGAAGGCGCTCGGCCGCGTCGTTCTTCTGACCGCCGAGCCGGAGACGATTCTGCGCCGTCTCACAGGGGAGTCGTCGGGAAGGCCCATGATCAGCGGCCGGATGTCGGTCTTCGGCGTCCGGGATCTGCTTGAGAAGAGAGGACAGAATTACGCCGCCGCCGCGGACTGCACGGTGCGGACGGACGGAAAAACGCCGGAGGAGATCGCCCGCGGCATCGCCGCCGAGGTTCTGTGAGCCGCCGCCCGGCTGCCCCGGCATGAGAGAAAATGGCGGAACTTTGTTGTTGCGCCGCCTATTGATTTATTATAAAATGGTAGTCAGATATACAAGGAGGATTTTGATCTATGATTTCTGCAGGCGATTTTAAGAACGGCTTAACACTCGAGATCGACGGTCAGGTGATGCAGATTCTTGAATTCCAGCATGTCAAGCCGGGCAAGGGCGCCGCGTTCGTCCGCACCAAGATGAGGAACGTCATCAACGGCGGCGTGGTGGAAAAGACCTTCCGCCCGACCGAGAAATTCCCGGCGGCGCGCATCGACCGCAAAAATGAACAGTATCTCTACAACGACGGCGATCTCTACTATTTCATGGATCCGGAGACCTTCGATCAGATCATGATCAACAAGGAGATCATCGGTGACAACATGAAATTCGTCAAGGAGAATGATGAGGTCAAGGTCGTCTCCTACAACGGCAGCGTGTTCGCCATCGAGCCGCCTCTGTTCGTTGAGCTGGAGGTCACGGATACCGAGCCGGGCTTCGCGGGCAATACCGCCCAGGGCGCGACCAAGCCCGCGACGGTGGAGACCGGAGCGACGATTCAGGTGCCTCTGTTCGTCAATATCGGCGACAAGGTCAAGATCGACACCCGTTCTGAGGAATATCTTTCAAGAGCGTAAACCGGGAAGTCTCTCTTCGGAGAGACTTCTTATTTTTTTGACATTTTCCGGGATGCCGGAGCTCTGCACGTTTCACGCCGGAATCTGCGCACTTCCCGCGCTTCCCGCGCAGGAATCTCTGTCCTTCCCGCGTCTGTTCTTTTCCCCGGCCCGGGGACCCTTCTCCCGCGCGAACTGCCGGAGAGGGGATTTTCCTCCGCACGGTTCAGGTTTAAGGAAAACCGACACACATGGAAATCCGTCCGCCATCGGGACACGTTCGGACCGATGGCTGCTTTTAACATGGAAAGGAAGAAAGATGACAGTAACCAGGGAGCGTTTTAACCGGCTGATCACGGAAGAGATCAGGAAACTGGCGGAAGAGGGCACCGAGGTATCGCTGCACCGGATCCCGAAAAACAACGGGATCGTTCTGGACGCCGTGACGATCATGCCCCGGGGGCAGAACCTCGCCCCCAGCATTTATCTGGAATCCTATTACAGGGAATTTCGCGCCGGCACGCCCGTCCGGGAGCTGGCGGCCGAGCTTCTGGCGGAGAGCGGCGAATACGCCGTCCCGTCCCGGCCGATTGACCCGGAAGAGGTCACCGGGTTCGAGGCAGTCCGGACCAGGCTCAGGTTCCGCGTGATCAATCGCGGGCTGAATGAGGAGATGCTGCGGAAGGTGCCCCACGAGACGTTTCTGGATCTGGCAAAGATCTTTTATTATATCGTGGACGTCCGGGGCATCGAAAACGCCTCCGCCATCGTGAATTACCGCGATCTGCGCCGATGGGGCATCACGGAGGAGGAGCTGTCGGCGCTGGCGGGCGGGAATACGCCCGCACAGGAGCCGGCGCGGCTGGATTCGATACGGAACGTCCTCGGAGAGCTTCTGGCGGGACAGGGCGGAGAGGAGCTTCCGCCTGAGAGTATGGCGCCGATGTACGTCCTGACGAACAGAAGCCGGATCTACGGCGCTTCCTGTCTCCTCTACGACGGCGTTCTTCAGACGGCGGCCGAGGGGATGGAGGCGGACCTGTTTGTCCTTCCCAGCAGTATCCACGAGCTGATCCTGCTGCCGGACAGCGGGCAGTTCTCCGGGGAAGAGCTGGAGGCCATGGTCACGTCCATCAACGCGGAGCACGTCCTTCCCACGGAGGTTCTTTCGAATCACGTCTATCACTACAGCCGGTCGGAGAGGCGCCTCACGGCGGCTTTTGAAAAATGACGCCGGGATTGGAAAAAAAGCTTGCTTTCAGGACGAAAAAGGGGTATCATATACTCTGTTGCGGGGATGTGGCTCAGTGGGAGAGCATTCGGTTCGCATCCGAAAGGTCGTGGGTTCGAATCCCATCATCTCCACGCAGAGTAAAAGCGCCGGTTTTGAACCGGCGCTTTTTTCATTGCGGACGTCTGCGGAGGCGTCACTCCTCCTCGGGGTCGTCGATCTCGGCGATGGCCTCGGCGGCGGCAGCGGCGGCTTCCGCGGCGGCGGCCGCCTCTTCCCCGGCGTCCGGGGAGGGATTGATGGATTTCAGCAGACCGAAGAACGTCTCGTAGTCCGCGTTGAACTCCCTGGCGTACTCCTTGTTGTCGGAGTGGTGCAGCTGATGGATGTACTGGTGCTCCTTTCCGTAGACGGAGGCGTCGGTTCTGCCGAGCATGTAGACGGCCAGATCCGAGCACTGATCCGAGATTCTCTCGAGGTGCTGGAGAATATTCTGATACTCGATGCCGCCCATCGGATCGCACAGGTTGTTGGTCATGCGGAAAACGTGCCTGCTGCGGAGCTCCTCCATCAGCTCGTCGATCACTTCCTCCAGGGGCTCCACCTTTCTGGCCTTCTCCGCGCTTCCGGTCTGGAAGGCTTCTATGGAGAGGCTGAGGATTCTGCGGATCGCCGAGAAGGCGATCTTGAGCTCCTTGCTGGCCTGCTCGGAGAACTTCTTGCCCGACTCGTTGAGCTTGGCGACATTTCCTTCGATATTCACGGCGAGGTCGCCGATACGCTCGAAGCACACCAGCGCCCTCAACTGGAAGGTCTGGTTTCTCGTGTCGGCGTCGAGCTGTATGTGCGGCGACACGGCCACGAGGTACTGGCTGGTGGCGTCGGCCATCCTGTCGAGGAGATCCTCGCGGCGGTGGATCTTGGCGGAGCGCTTCTCCCGGTACTCAAAGACCTGCTTGGATGCGGCCTTGACGTTGCGGGCCGAGACGTCGGCCATGTGGCGGATCAGATGCTCGGATTCCGAGAGGGCGACGGCCGGGTTGGAAATCAGGCGGATGTCGAGCTCCCGCAGGTTCTTTTCGATGTCCGCGTCCATCTCGTCCAGAGGCCGGTCCGGCACGATGCGCTCCGCGATGCGGGCAAAGATGCCCGACATCGGGAGAAACAGCACGGCCGGAATCAGACGGAAGAGGCCGTGGATGTTGGCGACGCCGCCGGATCTGAGGGTGGCGTACCAGATCGAGTCGTCGAGGACGCCGGTGGAGCGCAGAACGGCGAGCGCGGCAAAGATGAGCGACGCGGCGCAGACGTTGTAGATGATGTGGATCATGCAGGTGCGGATCTGCTCCGTCTTCGCGCCGATGCGGCACACGAGGTAAGTCGTGAGGCAGTCGCCGATATTGACGCCGACGATGACGGCGAAGACGCCGCAGAAGCGGACGCCCACCGAGCTGGCGATGGACTGCAGGATACCGATCACCGCCGAGGAGCTCTGGATGACGCCCGTCACGCCCACGCCGGCGAGGAAGCCCAGGAAGTAATTGTCCTCAAAGGACGTAAGCAGATGGCTGAGGGAGGTGCCGATCGTCGAGACGGCGGCGCTCATGTTCATGAGTCCCACGAACAGGATGCCGAATCCCATGAAGATGGTGCCCACGGCGCCCGCTGATTTCTTTTTCACGAACATGATGAGGATGATGCCGATGAGGAGCGCCATGGGCGCCAGATTGTCCGATTTAAAGAAATAGAGGATGCTGGAGGCACCCGCCTCGAGGTCCATGAGGCGGATGATCTGGGCGGTGATGGCGGTTCCGACGTTGGCGCCCAGCACGATGCCGACCGACTGGCGGAAGGTGAGGAAGCCGGCGCCGACCAGACCGACGGTCAGGACGATCGTCGCCGTGGAGCTCTGGATCATGCAGGTGACGATCACGCCCAGCAGGAAGCCCATGATGCGCTTGTTGGTGACCTTGGCGAGGGTCGCCTTCAGGGCGCCGCCGGAGCTGCTCTTCAGTCCGTCCCCCATGATGCGCATGCCGTAGAGAAACAGGGAAAGTCCTCCCAGGAAGGACACAATATGGTAGAATACTTCCAAAACGGTTCTCCTTTATATTCAATGCGCCGTTACGTCCGCGCCGCGAAGGAAACCGCGGAGGAGCAGGGACGGCTCTGCCGGAATCCCTGCGGAAAATATAAGACGCGTACGGTCTTCGTTTATTTTATCATATATAAAAATAAATGAACCATTCGGGCGGGGAATTCCGCGATTTTTCGGCTCAATTCCGAAAAAAGGTTCAAATTGCAGTCTGAATTTCAAATATCTTACGAAGCGACGAGAGGGAAAACTGGGCATGTTTATCATAAACATAAACGAACTGCAAAATTCATTTGACACAATTCTGCAGAAGCTCCCCCGGGGCAGAAGAGAGAGGACGACGGCGTTCCGCCCGGAGGAGGGGAGACTGCACAGCGCCGCCGCCGGCCTGCTGCTCGCGGAGGCTCTGTCGATCGACGAGGACAGGGATACTTACAGGGACCGCAGCGGCAAGCCGCTTCTCGTCAGGGCGAAGGGAGACCTCCGTTACATCTCGGTCTCCCACGGAGGCGCCTACGCGGCCGCCGCCGGAGGCGCGGAACCGCTGGGCATCGACGTGGAGAGGATCGGGCCGTACCACGGGAGCATCGTCCGGCGCTGCTTCCGCCCGGACGAGCGGGAATGGGTTCTGGAAAAGGATTCGGACGAGAGATTCTTTGCCGTGTGGACCATGAAGGAGAGCATCATGAAGGCCGACGGCAGAGGCCTGGGGCTGAACCCGAAGGATTTTTCCGTATTCGATACGGAGTGGAAGACCGTCTGCGGGATCTACGACGGCCACATGTTTGCCGCGGCGTCGAGGAGCGGCGGGGATCTGGAGCTCATCCGGGTCGTGTATCGGGACGGCTCCCTCCGGGAGACGGAGCGGATCGTCCTTCCGGAGGGCGTTTCCGGGAAGTGAGACCGGAGGGAGCCTTCGGCAGGAGCGCGCCGGAGGCAGATTTCGCCGGAAGAAAAGCCGGGGGAATTCCGGCAGGAGCGTGCCGGAGGCAGATTTCGCCGGAAGAAAAACCGGAGGAATTCCGGGAGGAATGTTCCGAAAAGAAATTTGACGGAAGATCTTGACAGATACCCCCGGGGGGTTTATGATGCCGGACAGGAAGACATACCCCTTGGGGGTATCTGTGAAGCGAGGTGCCTGATGGAACGGAAGGAGACGGCGCAGGGCGGAGGATCCGCCGGGAACTGCTGCGCAAGAAAGAAAAAGCGGGGCGAAGAGGAAGTCAGGGATCTGATGAACCGCCTCAGAAGAATAGAGGGACAGGTGCGGGGCCTCGAAAAAATGCTGGAGCAGGACGCGTACTGCCCCGATATCCTGATTCAGGTCTCCGCGGTCAGCTCGGCCCTCGGCAGCTTCAGCAAGGTTCTTCTCGCGAGCCACATCCGCAGCTGCGTCGCGGAGGATATCCGCGAAGGGCGGGAGGATACGCTCGACGAGCTGGTGGAGACGCTCCGGAAGGTCATGAGATGACGGCGGGGCAGAGTGCGGCGGAAAAAGGCAGCGGGGCGCCCGGGAGCGGGCGGTTCGGCGTGTCGGATCGGAGGCGGAGACGCAGATGGAACAGTACAATGTCACGGGAATGAGCTGCGCGGCCTGCAGCGCCAGGGTGGAAAAGGCGGTGTCCGCCGTTCCGGGCGTCACGGGCTGCTCGGTGAGTCTCCTGACCAATTCGATGGGCGTGGAAGGCAGCGCAAAGAGCGAAGAGATCATCCGCGCCGTGGAGAACGCCGGCTACGGCGCCTCCCTGAAGGGGGCGGCGGGCGGCGGGATGACGGCCGGCAGCCGTCTGCAGGCGGAGGAAGAAGCCCTGCAGGACAGGGAGACGCCGAAGCTTCGCCGAAGGCTGATCCTGTCGGTCGGCTTCCTGCTCGCCCTGATGTATCTTTCCATGGGGCACATGATGTGGGGCTGGCCTGTCCCGGCGGCCTTTGACAACCACGTTGTCCTCGGGCTGACGGAGATGCTTCTCTCCATCGCCGTGATGATCATCAACGGAAAATTCTTCACCGGCGGCTTCAGGGCTCTCTTCATGGGTTCTCCCAACATGGATACGCTGGTGGCCCTCGGTTCCGCGGCGTCCTTCGGCTACTCCCTGGCGGAGCTCTACCTCATGATCCTCGCCATGGGCCGGGGCGACGGGGAGACCGTCATGCGCTATGGCATGAATCTGTACTTCGAGTCCGCCGCCATGATCCCCACGCTGATCACCGTCGGGAAGATGCTGGAGGCGATGTCCAAGGGGCGGACCACCGACGCGCTGAAGAATCTGATGAGGCTTTCCCCGAAGACCGCCGTCATCGAGGCGGACGGAGCGGAGAAGGAGGTGGGAATCGACGAAGTCAGGCCGGGCGACATCTTCGTCGTGAGGCCCGGCGAGAGCATTCCCGTCGACGGCGTCGTCATCGAGGGCGTGACGGCCGTCAATGAATCGGCGCTGACAGGCGAGAGCATTCCCGTCGACAAGAAGGAGGGCGATACCGTCTCGGCCGCGACCGTCAACCAGTCCGGCTTCATCCGCTGCCGGGCCTCCCGGGTGGGAGAGGACACGACGCTGTCCCAGATCATAAAGATGGTCTCGGACGCCGCCGCGACGAAGGCGCCCCTGGCGCGCATCGCCGACAGGGCGGCAGGCATCTTCGTCCCCGCCGTCATGGGGATCGCCGCGGTGACGCTGGCCGGCTGGCTGCTGGCGGGAAAAGAGGCGGGATTCGCCATCGCCAGGGCGATCTCCGTCCTGGTGATCAGCTGCCCCTGCGCGCTGGGACTTGCCACGCCCGTCGCCATCATGGTCGGCAGCGGCGTCGGCGCGAGGAACGGCATTCTTTTCAAGACCGCCGCTTCCCTCGAGGGAGTCGGCCGGTCCGTGATCGCCGCGCTGGATAAGACGGGAACCATCACGCGGGGAGAGCCGGTGGTCACGGATATCGTTCCCGCGGACGGCCCCGGCTCCGCCGGGGAGCGCGAGGCGGCTCTTCTGGAATCAGCCGCGGCCCTGGAGGCGAGGAGCGAGCACCCGCTGGCAAAGGCGGTCATGAAAAAGAGCGGTGAGATAGGCGTACCCGTCCGGGACGTCTCGGCGTTTGCCGCACTCCCCGGAAACGGTCTTTCGGCGCTTGAGAACGGCAGACGTCTGACGGGCGGAAGCCTCGCGTTCATGGAGACGCAGACGTCCGTGCCGGAGGGAATCCGCCGCCGCTGCGCCGCCCTGGCGGAGGAGGGGAAGACGCCCCTTCTCTTCGCGGAGGACGGGAGGCTCCTCGGGGTCATCGCGGTGGCCGACACGATCAAGGAGGAATCCGCGGAGGCGATACGCCAGCTTCGCCATATGGGCGTCCGCGTCGTCATGCTGACCGGGGACAATGAAAGAACCGCGGCAGCCATCGGGAGACAGGCCGGCGTCGACGAGGTCATCGCGGGCGTGCTTCCCGACGGCAAGGAGGCCGTCGTCCGTAAGCTGAAGGAACAGGGAAGCGTCGTGATGGCGGGAGACGGAATCAACGACGCCCCGGCCCTCACCCGGGCGGACACCGGCATCGCCATCGGCGCGGGGACCGACGTGGCCATCGACGCGGCCGACATCGTGCTGATGAAGAGCCGGCTGACCGACGTGCCCGCGGCGGTCCGCCTGAGCCGCTCCGTGATCCGGAACATCCACGAGAATCTGTTCTGGGCCTTTTTCTACAACGCGGTCTGCATTCCCATGGCCGCCGGCCTCTACGGATTCGCGATGAAGCCGATGTACGGAGCCGCCGCGATGAGCCTCTCCTCGTTCTGCGTGTGCATGAACGCGCTCAGGCTCAACCTGGTGAAGGTGCACGACCCCTCCCGCGACAGGAAGCCCCGCGGCCTGGCCGGGAAGAAGGCGGCGGTT
>CACYDL010000155.1 GCA_902773195.1 uncultured Lachnospiraceae bacterium | reverse complement strand
GCGACGTGTTCGCCGCCCTGACCTCCGACCGGCCCTACAGAAAGCACTTTGAGATCGACGAGGCCATGAGCCTCATGATCGACGAGATCACTCATTTCGACATGAAAATCTTCCTGGCCTTCGAGCGGGTCGTCCACAGGGTCGGAACAAAATACAAGATCAGCCTTCCCTATACCGACGACCGGACCCTCGCGCTGGAGGAGCGCGGAGGAGAAGACTGAAGAGGAAAGGATAACAGGGACTTGCATATGGCACTCAAAAAGAAACCGGTTACAGGCATGAAGGACATCCTGCCGGAGGAGATGGCTGTCCGCAGCTACGCGCTCTCCGTGATCCGCGAGACCTACGCGAAATTCGGCTTCTCCTCCATCGAGACGCCGGTCGTGGAGCACATCGAAAATCTTCTCTCCAAGCAGGGCGGCGAGAACGAAAAGCTGATCTTCAAGATCCTGAAGCGGGGCGAAAAGCTCGATCTGTCCGCGCCCACGACGGAGGAAGCCGTCACGGACAGCGGCCTGCGCTACGACCTGACGCTTCCGCTCACCAGATACTACGCCAATCACGCGGCGGAGCTGCCGTCTCCGTTCAAGGCGCTCCAGGTGGGCAGCGTTTTCCGGGCGGACAGGCCCCAGAGGGGACGCTACCGCCAGTTCACCCAGTGCGACATCGACGTCCTCGGGGATCCGGGGCCTCTCGCCGAGATCGACCTGATCCTGGCCACCACCACCGTGCTCACCCGGCTCGATTTCCACGGATTTACGATCCGGATCAACGACCGCGTCCTGTTAAAGGCGATGGCGGAGCGCGCCGGCTTCCGCCCGGAGGACTACGAGAAGGTCTTCATTATCCTCGACAAGATGGACAAGATCGGACCGGAGGGCGTCAGGGAGGAGCTTCTTTCGTCCTTCGACGAGGAGGTCGTGAACCGCTATCTGGCGCAGTTCTCTTCCGGCGGGGAGGAGGGCATCTCCGACGCCGCCCGCGCCCTGATGGAGGAGACGGGATCCGCGCTGCCCGCGGTGATCTCGGCCGTCGACGCGGTGAAATCCTCCGACTTCCGCATCGTGTTCGATCCGACGCTGGTCCGAGGGATGAGCTACTACACCGGGCCGATCTTTGAGATCGCCATGGACGAGTTTGGCGGCTCCGTCGGCGGAGGCGGACGGTACGACGAGATGATCGGCAGGTTTACGGGCCAGCAGACGCCCGCGGTGGGCTTCTCGATCGGCTTCGAGCGCATTATCATGCTGCTTCTGGAGAAGGGCTTCAAAGTGCCCGGCGACGTGGAGAAGACGGCGTTCCTGATCGGCAGAAACATGCCGGCGGACCGGCTGGCGGACATCTACCGGGAAGCCATGGAACTGAGAGGCGCCGGCAGGACGGTGGACATTTCTCTCATGAAAAAGAACCGGAAGTTCCAGAAGGAACAGCTTGCGGAAAACGGATACACGGACATCAGGGAGTTCTTTGCGGATTAACGGAGGACTCCGGCCGCCCGGAGGGCGGGCATCAACAATCAAAGGAAGAAGGCAGAGTTAAATTATGGCGGAATCAATGAAAGGCCTCAGGCGCTCCATGAGATGCGCGGAGGTGACGGAGGCGAATATCGGCGAAAAGGTCACGCTTATGGGATGGGTCGCGAAGTGCAGGAATAAGGGCGGGATTGTGTTCGTCGATCTGCGCGACCGCTCCGGGATCATCCAGGTCGTGACGGAGTCGGAGGGGGCGGATCCCCGCTGGGGCAGTCTCAAGACGGAGTCCGCGATCGCGGTGGTCGGCACCGTCGCGAAGCGCGGCGGGGCGGTCAACCCCCATCTGAAGACGGGAACCATCGAGGTGATTCCGGAAACCCTCAGGATCCTGAGCGAGGCGGAGACGCCTCCCTTCCTGATCCAGGACGGGATCGACACCAGGGAGGATCTCCGCCTCAGGTACCGCTATCTCGATCTCCGGCGCCCGGAGCTTCAAAGAAGGATCATGTTCCGCTCCCGCGTCGTACAGATGATCCGGGATTTCCTCTCGGGGGAGGGGTTCCTGGATATCGAGACGCCTTCTCTGATCGGCAGCACGCCGGAGGGCGCCAGGGACTACCTCGTCCCCAGCCGCGTCCACCCCGGAAGCTTCTACGCGCTGCCCCAGAGCCCCCAGTTGCTCAAGCAGCTGCTGATGTGCTCCGGCTTCGACCGCTACTACCAGATCGCCCGCTGCTTCCGGGACGAGGATCTCAGGGCGGACCGCCAGCCGGAGTTCACCCAGGTGGATATGGAGCTCTCCTTCGTCGGCCAGGACGACGTGATCGACGTCAACACGCGTCTTCTTTCGTACCTGCTTGAGAGAATGCCGGCCCTGATGCGGGAGCTCGGCTTCGACGAGGGGCTGATCGGCGGACTCGAGGCGGCCTCCGCCGACGTGAAGGAGAACGGCATCCCGAGGATGACCTGGCAGGAGGCGATGGACAGCTACGGATCCGACAAGCCGGATCTCCGTTTCGGCATGAAGATCGTCGACGTCTCCGACGTCGTCAGAAACTGCGGCTTCAGCGTTTTCACCGGCGCCCTTGAGAACGGCGGCGTCGTCCGCGGCATCAACGCCAAGGGACAGGGCGACATGCCCCGCAAGCGGATCGACAAGCTGACCGAGACCGCCAAGACCTACGGGGCGAAGGGACTCGCCTATATCGCGATTCACAGTGACGGAACCGTCAAATCTCCGGTCTCTAAATTTATGAGCGAAGAGGAGATGAAGCATCTCATCGACGCGATGGGCGGAGAGAACGGCGACCTGCTTCTCTTCGGGGCGGACCGGTTCAAGGTGGTCTGCGCGTCGCTTGGCGCGCTCCGTCTGGAGCTCGGGGAGGAGATGAGACTGATCGACCACAACGCCTTCCGCTTTGTGTGGATCGTGGACTTCCCGCTTCTCGAGTGGTCGGACGAGGAGAACCGCTTCATGGCGATGCACCACCCGTTCACCATGCCTTACGAGGAGGACTGGGGACGCATCGATTCGGATCCCGGCTCGGTGAGGGCCCAGGCCTACGACATCGTGCTCAACGGCACGGAGATGGGCGGCGGGTCGATCCGTATCCATATGGACGACGTCCAGGAGAAGATGCTCGAGGTCCTCGGCTTCACGCCGGAGAGGGCAGCCGAGCAGTTCGGATTCCTGCTGACGGCCTTCAAATACGGCGTGCCGCCTCACGCGGGACTCGCCTACGGCCTCGACAGGATGATCATGCTCTTCTCGGGCGCCTCCTCGATCCGGGACGTGATCGCGTTCCCGAAGGTAAAGGATGCCTCGGATCTCATGATGGGAGCTCCCTCCCGCGTCGATCCGAAGCAGCTCGACGAACTGCTGCTTGCGATAAAGGAAGACGGGAATAATCAGTAATATGAACAGTCCAAACGGCAGAATGCAGGAAAACCGCACCGGAAACGCATCCGGCAGAAAGACCTCCCCCGGCAGGAAGAGGTCTGCTTCCGATGCGCCGAAGAGAAGGTCTGCGGGGAAGCTCCCGGGTCTTCGAAAGAAGCCTTCCGCCAGAAGGGGGGCCGCGGACCGGGCGGAGAGAATCAGAAAAATCAAGCTCGCCGCCATCGTCGTGTCCGCCGCCGCGGCCGCGCTGGTGATCATCTACAGTGTGATCGCGGCGGGCTACAGGCACAGATTTCTGCCGAATACCCATGTCAACGGCTTTGACGTGGGGCGTCTGTCCGTCGCGGATACGGAGGAGATCCTGAAGAAGTCGGTGGAGAATTACCGGCTGGAGCTGGCCTTCCGGGGCGGGCTCAACGAGATGATCACCAGCAGCGATATCGGGCTCACCTACGTCTCCAGCAACGAGGTCGAGACGCTGATGGCGGAGCAGAAGCGCATGAGCTGGCTCCCCTGCCTCTTCGGAAAGAAAAACTACTACTCGGTTCACACCAGCTTCCACTATGACAGCGGCGTGCTCCGGAGCTATCTGGAGTCCCTCCCGGAGTTTGACGAGAACTACATCACCTCCCCGAGGAATTCCTCTGTCGTGCTGGACGCGGACGACACCTTCCGGGTGTCGACGGAATTCCAGGGAAACCAGCCGAACGAGGAGGTTATCTTCCGGGCGGTGGATGAAGCCGTGAACAGCAGCACGAAGCGCCTCAGCCTGACCTCGGTGCCGGACGCCTACGCCGCGCCCTCCGTGACGTCGGAGGACAGCGATCTTAAGGAACGCGCGGACTGGCTCAACAACTACCTGAACACCAGCGTGACCATCCGGTACAGGGACGGGGCGACGGACACCATCGACCGTCCGGTCCTCGCCTCGTGGGCCAAAAAGGACGACGACGGGCTTTATTATCTCGACGACGACACGGTCTACATGAACATCTACCGCATGGTGGAGGCGGCGGCCCAGAAGTACGACGAGACCTACGATACGCTGGATTTTCAGTCGACCAATCACGGGACGGTCACGCTGAAGTGCAGCACTCCCTACGGATACAAGATCAACGTCGACAGCCAGACCGAGAAGATCTTTACCAAGGTCTACGCCCACGAGCAGGCGGAATACGAGATCGAAAATTCCGTGCGGGCCACCGCGGAGGAGAAGGTCGGGGACACCTACGTCGAGGTCGACATCACGAATCAGCATCTGTACTACTACATGGACGGAAAGCTGTTTATCGAGTCGGACTTCGTGTCCGGCCTTGAGTCGGATCCCGACAGAAGAACGCCCTCCGGCGTATTTGCCATCTTCAATCTGGCGGAGGACCAGACCCTCGGCTCCCTGACGGCGGTCGACGAGGAGCAGAGATACCAGTCCCACGTGGATTACTGGATGCCCTTCTACGAGAGCTACGGCATGCATGACGCGAGCTGGAGAGACAGCTTCGGCGGCGACATCTATCTCTGGGCGGGCTCCCACGGCTGCGTGAACCTGCCTCCCGAGAACGCGAAGAAGATTTTCCAGAATCTCGACGTCTGGACCCCGGTGATCGTGTGCCGCGAGAGCGACAGGGCGGACTCCTCCGGCGTGGAATCGGAGGCCGCGTCCTGAGCGGCGGCCCTTACGCGGCGCGGCCGGTTACAGGATATGGGGTGAAAGGGCTTGATTAAAGGCCATATTTTGTAGTATATTATACTCCTGACGGCGCAAACAACTGTTCGATCACACGGACGGCGCCCGTTCGAGATACAGGGAACGGGAGAAGGCGCGCCGTCCGGGGGAGTATATGACGAATAAGGCGGTATATGATGAGTCCAGCATCCATGTGCTGGAGGGCCTGGAGGCCGTGCGCAGACGTCCCGGAATGTATATCGGGAGCACCTCGAGAAAAGGCCTGAATCATCTGATCTATGAAATTCTTGACAACTCGGTGGACGAACACCTGGCCGGCTTCTGCAGCCGGATCGAGGTGACCCTGGAGAAAGACGGCTCCTGCACGGTGTCTGACAACGGACGCGGCGTGCCCGTCGGCCTCCATGAAAAGGGGATTCCCGCCGAGCGGCTCGTCTACACGACACTTCACGCGGGCGGAAAATTTGACAGTCAGGCGTACAAGACGTCCGGGGGACTCCACGGGGTGGGTTCCTCGGTTGTTAACGCGCTTTCGAGCTGGATGGAGGTGACCATAAAGAGGGACGGGGCCATCCATCAGGACCGCTTCCGGAGAGGGGAGCCGGACATGGAGCTCGTCGCCGGCAGGCTGCCCGTCCTGGGGAGGACGAAGGAGACGGGAACCACCGTGAGGTTTCTCCCGGACCCGGAGATCTTCGAGGTGACCCGCTTCGCCTCCACCGAGCTGAAATCCAGGCTTCACGAGACGGCCTATCTCAATCCCAGGCTCACCATCGAGTTCCGGGATCTCAGGGGCGACGAGCCCGTCGGGATCACCTACAGCGAGCCGGAGGGACTGACCGGGTTCGTCCGCGATATCAGCCGCAACGCCGAGGCCGTGACGGAGCCCA
Source organism: uncultured Lachnospiraceae bacterium (assembly GCA_902773195.1). The sequence continues at coordinate 13,047 of CACYDL010000155.1, read as the reverse complement.
TTTTTCTCGAGGGGGAAGACGAGGGAATCGAGGTGCAGATCGCGCTGCAGTACGTGAATGAGTTCCACGAGAATATCCTGGGCTACTGCAACAATATCTTCAACGCGGACGGAGGCACGCACCTCACCGGCTTCAAGACGGCCTTCACCCAGGTGATGAACAGCTACGCCCGGGAGCTGGGGATTCTAAAGGAGAAGGATCAGAACTTCACGGGCCCCGACATCCGGAACGGGCTGACGGCGATCGTCAGCATCAAGCATCCCGATCCCCGTTTCGAAGGCCAGACCAAGACGAAGCTGGACAATCCCGACGCCGCCAGGGTGGTGGCGAAGATCGTGAGCGAAAAGGGACCGCATTTCTTCGACAGAAACCTGGACACGCTGAAGGCGATCCTCAGCTGCGCCGAGAAGGCGGCCAGAATCCGGAAGAATACGGAAAAGATCAAGACGAATCTTCTCACAAAGCAGAAGTTTTCCTTCGATACCAACGGCAAGCTGGCCAACTGCATCAGCCGTGACGCCTCGAAGTGCGAGATCTTTATCGTCGAGGGCGACTCGGCGGGAGGCTCCGCGAAGACCGCCCGGGACAGGCAGTACCAGGCGATCCTTCCGATCCGCGGCAAGATCCTCAACGTCGAGAAGGCCAGCATCGACAAAGTGCTGGCCAACGCCGAGATCAAGACGATGATCACCTCCTTCGGATGCGGCTTCTCCGAGGGGTACGGCAACGATTTCGACATCACGAAGCTGCGCTACGACAAGATCATCATCATGGCGGACGCGGACGTCGACGGAGCCCACATAGGGACGCTTCTGCTGACGCTGTTTTACCGCTACATGCCGGATCTGATCAACGAGGGGCACGTCTACATCGCGATGCCGCCTCTCTACAAGGTGATTCCCCAGAAGGGCGAGGGGGAATACCTCTACGACGACAAGGCGCTGGAGCAGTACCGCAAAACCCACAGGAACAGCCGCTTCACGCTGCAGAGATACAAGGGACTGGGGGAGATGGATCCCGGGCAGCTGTGGGAGACCACGCTGAACCCCGAGACCAGGAGGCTTCGCAGGATCGAGATCGGAAGCCCCGGTTTTTCGTCCGACATCACGGACATCCTGATGGGCACGGACGTCCCCCCGAGGAAGGAATTTATCTACGAGCACGCCAGGGACGCGGAGCTGGATATTTGACGGAGCCTTTTCCCCTGAGGGAGAGGGAGCCGCTGGAGAGATGAGACATGAGCGAGATAGAGGATCGGATCATCCGGACGGATTATTCCGAGATCATGCAGAAAAACTACATAGACTACGCGATGTCGGTCATCGTGTCCCGGGCGCTGCCGGACGTGAGGGACGGACTCAAGCCCGTCCAGCGGCGCGTGCTCTACGACATGTGGGAGCTCGGCACCAGGTATGACAGGCCGTACAGAAAGAGCGCCCGAATCGTCGGCGATACGATGGGTAAATACCATCCCCACGGCGACAGCTCGATCTACGACGCCCTGGTGGTCATGGCCCAGGACTTCAAGAAGGGGCAGGTCCTCGTGGACGGACACGGCAATTTCGGCTCCATCGAGGGAGACGGGGCCGCGGCCATGCGCTACACCGAGGCCAGGCTGATGAAATTCACCCAGGACGTGTTCCTTTCGGATCTCGACCGGGACGTGGTCGACTTTGTCCCGAACTTCGACGAGAACGAGAGGGAACCCTCCGTCCTGCCCGCCCGCGTGCCGAACGTCCTGGTCAACGGGTCCGAGGGCATCGCGGTGGGAATGGCCACGTCCATTCCGCCCCACAACCTGGGGGAGGTGATCGACGCCGTCTGCGCCTTCATCCGGGACGACTCCGTCAGCGACGAGGACCTGATGAAATACGTGAAGGGCCCGGATTTCCCCACGGGAGGAATCGTGACCAACGCGGACGATCTGGCGGAGATCTACCGGACGGGCACGGGCAGGATCCGCGTCCGGGGCAAGGTGGACGTCGAGAAGGGAAAGGGCGGAAAGACGAACATTGTGGTCACCGAGCTTCCCTACACCATGATCGGCAGCGGCATCGGCAAGTTCATGAGCGACGTCGCCGCCCTGACGGAGAACCGCACCCTGCCCGATGTCGTGGACATTTCCAATCAGTCCTCCAAGGAGGGCATCCGCATCGTCATCGAGTGCCGGAAGGGCGCCGACACCGAGCAGATCAAAAACATCCTCTACCGCAAGACGAAGCTGGAGGACACCTTCGGCGTGAACATGCTGGTGGTTTCCGAGGGGCGGCCGGAGACGATGTCCCTGCGCCGGATCATCGAGGCCTGCGTCGATTTCCAGTTTGAGATCGCGGACCGGAAGTACGGAAATCTGCTCACCAGGGAGCTGGAGCAGAAGGAGATCCAGGAGGGCCTGATCAGGGCCTGCGACGTCATCGACCTCATCATCGAGATTCTCAGGGGATCCAGGAACCGGAAGATGGCGACCGACTGCCTGGTCATGGGCAAGACGGAGGGAATCACCTTCAGGAGCGCGAAGAGCCGCCGGGAGGCGTCTTTGCTCATGTTCACTGAGAGACAGGCCAACGCGATCCTCGACATGCGGCTCGTCAAGCTGATCGGACTGGAGATCGACGCCCTCAACAAGGAGCACGAGGAGACGTTGGCGAAGATCGCCCGCTTCCAGGAGCTCCTGGACAGCCATGAGGCGATGGCAAAGCTGCTGATCTCCGAGCTCGGAGCGATGAAGAAGGAGTTCTCCCGTCCCAGGAGGACCGCCGTCGAGAACGCCGGAGAGATCGTCATCGAGGAGAAGAAGACGGAGGAGGAAGAGGTCGTCTTCTGCATGGACCGCTTCGGCTACGCCAAGGTGATCGACCTCTCCTCCTACGAGAAAAACCGGGAATCCGTGGACGCGGAGCACCGGAGCGTCTTCCGGATCATGAACACCGACAAGGTGTGCATCTTCACCGACGGGGGAAAGATGCACACGCTGAAGGTCCTGGACGTGCCGCGCAGACGGCTCCGGGACAAGGGCGTTCCGGTGGACAACGTCAGCAATTTCTCCAGCCGGGACGAGGAGATCACCCTCGTGGCCCCGCTGGCGGAGGTGGCGGAATCGGAGCTGTTCTTTGTCACCCGGTCCGGCTTCGTGAAGCGGACGAAGGGGTCGGAGTTCGTCAGTTCCGTGAGGACCATCCAGTCGACGAAGCTGCAGGAAGGAGACAGCGTGCTCTTCACCGGGTTCAGCGGTCACATGGAGAACGTCGTCCTCGTCTCCCACGACGGCTATTTCATCCGCTTCCTGATGAACGAGGTCTCGGAGCTTAAAAAGACGGCGGTCGGCGTCAAGGGCATCTCCCTCGCGGAGGGAGACTTCCTGGACGCTGCCTACCTCCTCGGGAATTCCCATGAATTCCAGATCGAGTGGAGAGGCGGCAAGGTCCTGCTCAACCGTCTGAAGCTGTCCAGAAGGGGCGGAAAGGGGACCCGGAGGACAAAATAACGGCGAAATCAATAAAATAAGAGATCTTTTGCCGATTTTCGCTTGCTTTTTGGGAAACAGAGTGCTAAATTACAATAGGTGCATGTGATTGAGATTTAGGAGCGGACGCAAGTCCGCTCCTAACTTTTGCAGAGGACTGTTTTGAGCAGAAAAGAAGAATACGAAGAAAAGACGTGGGAGCTTCTGCGCCCGATCCTTGAGGAGCTGGGGCTTTCCGCCGTCGACGTGGAGTTCGTAAAAGAGGGCGGCGAGTACTATCTCCGCTGCTACATCGACAAGGAAGGCGGCGTGGGGATCAACGACTGCGAGGCGGTGAGCCGCCGGCTGGATCCCGCCCTGGACAGGGAGGATTTCATCGCGGAGGGCTACACGCTGGAGGTCAGCTCCCCCGGACTGGGGAGGCCGCTCCGGAGGCCGCGCGATTTCGAGTACGCCGCGGGCCGGAGGATTGAACTTCGGACCTACCGGGCCGTCGATAAGAAAAAGGAGTTCACGGGGACTCTGCTTGCATGGGACAAGGATACTGTGACGATCAGAACGGAGAAAGGCGACGAGACATTTTCCAGAAAGGATCTCTCGCTGATCAGACTGGCGCTGGATCTGTGAGGACGGAGGCCGCCGGCCGGTGATATCGGAGAAGGAGGACATCGCAAAAGATGAACATCGAACTGAAGGAAGCCATCGAGCTGCTTGAGAAGGAAAAGGGAATCAGTAAACAGTCGCTTTTCGAATCCATCGAACAGTCGCTGATGGCCGCTTGCAAGACGCATTTCGGCAAAAACGACAATATCAACGTTCACATAGATCCGGATACATTTGAATACACCGTGACCGCGGAGAAGGAAGTCGTCGAGGACCAGGACAGCATCGTGGATCCGACGCTGCAGGTCACCGTCGAGGAAGCGAGGAAAACCGATCCCCACGTTCTCGCCGGCGACATCATCACTCTCGATATCAACTCCAAGGCGTTCGGCAGAATCGCCACGATGAACGCCAAGAACATCATCCTTCAGAGGATCCGGGAAGAGGAGCGCAACGCGGTCTACAATCAGTACAACAGCAAGGTGAGAGAGGTTGTCTCCGGCGTGGTCCAGAGGATGCAGGGCAAATCCTACTGCATCAATCTCGGCAAGGCGGACGCCCTCCTCAATGAGAACGAGCAGGTGAGGACGGAGCACTTCCAGCCGACGGAGCGCATCAAGGTCTACGTCGTGGACGTCAAGAATTCGACGAAGGGCCCGAAGATCCTCGTCTCCCGAACACATCCCGATCTGGTCAGACGCCTCTTCGAGGAGGAGGTCGCGGAGGTCAGGGACGGAACCGTCGAGATCAAGGGCATCTCCAGGGAGCCCGGCTCCCGGACGAAGATGGCGGTGTGGTCCAACGACCCCGACGTCGATCCCGTCGGAGCCTGCGTCGGAGTCAACGGCAGCCGCGTGGGCGCGGTGGTAAACGAGCTCCGCGGGGAGAAGATCGATATCATCGCCTGGAATGAGAATCCCGCCGTCCTGATCGAGAACGCCCTGAGCCCGGCGAAGGTCATCACCGTCGGGGCGGATCCGGAGGAGAACGCGGCCAAGGTCATCGTGCCTGACTACCAGCTCTCCCTCGCTATCGGCAAGGAAGGCCAGAACGCGAGACTGGCGGCGAGGCTCACGGGCTACAAGATCGATATCAAGTCCGAGACCCAGGCCCGCGAGTCCGGCGACTTCGACGACCTCTATCTGGATGACTTCGACGAGAACGGCGAATATTACGAGGATGAAGGAGACGAATATGGCTACGAATCAGGACTCGTCCCCGAAGAGGAAGCCTCAGAGGACCTGTATGGGGTGCAGGAAGATTTCTGACAAAGGAGATCTTGTCCGCGTCGTCAGAACGCCGGAAGGCCTGGTAACGGTCGACCGGAGCGGGAGGATGAACGGAAGGGGCGCCTATCTGTGCAGAAGCAGGGAGTGCCTGGCGAAGGCGCAGAAGAGCGGGGCCCTGTCCCGGGCTCTGAAGTGCCCGATCCCGGAGGAGACGTACGCCGCGCTTTCTGAGGAGCTTTCGGTATGAACGGAACGGAGCGGATCTCGGGATATCTGGGGCTCGCCGCCAGGGGCCGGATGCTCGAAAGCGGGGAATTCTCAGTGGAAAAAGCCGTCAGAAGCGGCAGGGCGAAGCTTGTCGTCGTCGCTTCGGACGCGTCCGACAATACAAAACATAAATTTCACAGTCTCTGTGAAGTTCACAAGGTGCCCTGCATCGAGCTGCTGACACGGGAAAGCCTGGGGCACCTGATCGGCCGGGAGTTCCGCGCGTCCTGTGCGCTGACGGACCGGAATCTCTCAGACGCCGTCATTCGAATAATCGAACAGGAATGTTCAAAAGGGAGATAGTATATGGCAAAAATCAGGGTTCATGAACTTGCGAAGGAAATCGGAAAAACCAATAAGGATGTCATCGATTTTCTGATCGCGAAGGGCTATGACGTCGTGACGGCGGTCAGCGTCGTTCCTGAGAGCGAGGTCGCAAACGTCCGCGCGAAGTTCGGCGCGGCGGATCCCGCGGAAAGCGCAAAGGAGAAGACGGCTTCTCCCGCGGCTCCGGAAGCCGGCGGAAAGTCTTCCCCGGGAGAACCTTCCGCGCGCCGGGATGCCCCGGAAGCGCCGGAGGCGGAGCCTCCGAAGAAGAAGGGCTTCGTGCGCGTGTTCCGTTCTCAGAACGCGACGAGACAGCTGCAGAGAAGACCGAAGAAGCCTGTCCCGGCCCCGGTGAAGGAACCGAAGAAGCCGGAAGTTCAGCCTGCGGAAAATACGCTGGTGCCCGACAAGCAGGAAGAAATCAGAGAGGAGGCGGGCATTCCTTCTCTCGTGAGCGAGCCTGCCGCCGGCAGCGCCCCGGCGGCTCCGGCCGCGTCCGCCAAGGGCGGGACGACTCCGGCCGCGGCTCCCGCGGCGGAGGAAAAAGAAGCCGCCCCCGCGAAGGCGGAGGATGCTTCCGCCGCTGAGCGGAAGGAAGCGGATCAGGGCGCGGAGGCCCCGGCGAAGACGGCCGGCGTCTCTCCGGCCGCAAAGACCGCCCCTGAGGCGGCCGCGAAGCCGGAGGCGGGAAGCGCCGCCGGGAAGAGCGCGGAGACAGCGCCCGCATCTGCCGCGGAGGAGGCTCCGAAGAAGGAGGACGGCGGATTCCGAAACGGCCGTATTCTCCGCAACGTCGGATCCTTTACGCCGCACATCGCCTCCTCAGGCCCGTCCGCCCAGAGAAACCGCCAGGGACAGGGAAGAACCGACCGTGACGGAAGACCCGTCAGGGGCCAGGGCGACCGGACGAGAACCGGCGCCGCCGGCAGAGGCGGAAGCGCCGCCGGCAGAGGAGACCGTCCCTACGGCCAGGGCGACCGGGCGAGAACCGGCGCCGCCGGAAGGAGCGACCGTCCCTACGGCCAGAACCGCGGAGCGGCGCCCGGCGGACCGGGCAGAGGCGCGGCCGGCGGAAGAACCTATCAGGGAGCCCAGCCGGGCCGCGGCGCCCAGGGAACCCTTCAGGGCCGATCCAGAGGTCCGGCCCCGGCGGGCAAGTCGGATACCGACGGATCGCTGGCGCGCAAGACCACGAGGGATTTCCGCAAGGACGGCAAAGAGCGCGAGAAAAACCGCGAGGAGAGAAGGGAGCTCGGACATCACGGTGAGATGAGCGGACGCCAGGGAACCCAGAAGCGTCAGTTCAACCGCGTGCCCAAGGCTCTTCAGCACAGACAGCCGACGGCTCCTTCCGAGAAGAAGGAAGAGACCGTGACCGAGATCCGTATCCCCGAGAGGATTACGGTGCGGGATCTCGCGGAGAAGATGAAGATCGCGCCCGCCGTCATCATCAAGGAGCTCTTCATGAAGGGCGATATGGTGACGGTGAATCACGAGCTGCCGTTTGAGAAGGCGGAAGCGATCGCGATGGATCACGACATCATCTGCGAGCAGGAGGAGAAGGAGGACGTGATCGGCGAGCTTCTCGCGGAAGCCGACGAGAGCGAAGAGACCATGGTGTCCCGTCCGCCTGTCGTCTGCGTCATGGGTCACGTCGACCACGGCAAGACGTCCCTGCTGGACGCGATCCGGGATACGCACGTCACCGACCGCGAGGCCGGCGGCATCACGCAGCATATCGGCGCCTACATGGTGTCCGTGAACGGGAGAAAGATTACTTTCCTGGACACCCCCGGACATGAGGCCTTCACCGCCATGAGAATGCGCGGCGCCAACGCGACGGACATCGCCGTCCTGGTCGTCGCCGCCGACGACGGCGTCATGCCTCAGACCGTCGAGGCGATCAATCACGCCAAGGCGGCGGGAACCGAGATCATCGTGGCGGTGAACAAGATCGACAAGCCCAGCGCCAACGTGGACCGGGTCAAGCAGGAGCTCTCCGAGTACGGACTGATCTCCGAGGACTGGGGCGGCTCCACGGTGTTCTGCCCCGTGTCCGCGAAGACCCGGGAGGGTCTCGACAATCTGCTGGAAATGATCCTTCTCACCGCGGATATGCATGAGCTCAAGGCGAATCCGGACAGGAAGGCCAGAGGTATCGTCCTCGAGGCGAGACTCGACAAGGGCCGCGGCCCGTTGGCCTCCATTCTCGTCCAGAAGGGCACGCTCCACCAGGGCGACTTCATCGCCTGCGGAGCCGCGTCGGGCAAGGTCCGCGCGATGACGGACGAGAAGGGCAAGAGACTTCACAAGGCCACGCCCTCCATGCCGGTCGAGATCATCGGACTGAGCTCCGTGCCGGAGGCAGGAGAAATCCTGGTCTCCCTCGACAGCGACAAGGAAGCCAAGGACTTCGCGGCGGTCTTCGTCAGCGAGGGAAAGAAGAACCTCATCGAGGCCACGAAGACACAGATGTCCCTCGACGATCTGTTCAACCAGATCAAGGAGGGAAGCCTCAAGGAGCTGCCGATCGTCGTGAAGGCGGACGTCCAGGGTTCCGTGGAAGCGGTGTCCCAGTCGCTCCTCAAGCTTTCCAACGACGAGGTCGTCGTGAAGGTGATTCACGGAGGCGTCGGCGCGATCAACGAGTCGGACGTTTCGCTGGCCTCCGCGTCGAACGCCATCATCATCGGCTTCAACGTCAGGCCGGACGCCACCGCCCGGGCGATGGCCGACCATCAGAAGGTGGACATTCACCTCTACAACGTTATCTACGAGGCGATTGAGGACGTCGAGCGCGCGCTGAACGGCATGAGGGCCGCGGTGTACGAGGAAAAGATCCAGGGCCACGCGGAGATCCGCCAGATGTTCAAGGCCTCCGGCGTCGGCAACATCGCCGGCGGATATATCAAGGACGGCGTTTTCACCAGAACCTCGAAGGTCCGCGTCTTCCGCGGCGAGGAGAAGCTGTACGAAGGCGAGCTCGCCTCCCTCAAGAGATTCAAAGACGACGTCAAGGAAGTCCGCGAAGGCTTCGAGTGCGGCTTCGTCTTCAAGGACTGGGGCGATTTCCAGGTCGACGATACGGTCGAGGCCTATACCATGGTGGAAGTCCCGAGAACATAAGGAGCGCTGCCCGCGGCGGCAGCCCTTCCGGAGGATTTTCGCGAGGAGTTTATCTCTATGAGAAAGAACAGTACGAAGAATCTCAGAGTCAACGAGGAGGTCGCGCGCGAACTGTCGTCGATCATCCGCGAGCTGAAGGATCCGAGAGTCGGGCTGATGACGACCGTCGTCGACACCTATGTGGCGCCGGATCTCAAGACCTGCCGGGTCTATATCAGCGTGATGGGAGACGAGGGCGAGCGGCAGAGCACGATGGAAGGCATCGAATCGGCGAAGGGATTTATCCGCAGGGAGCTGGCCCACAGGCTGAACCTGAGAAATACCCCGGAGCTGAGCTTCACCCTCGACCGGTCGATCGAGCGCGGCGTGGAGATGTCCCGGAAGATCGACGAGGTGGTCCAGAGGGACGAGGCCGCGAGGGCCGGAAGAGATGAGGATGAGGAATAAATGATCACGGGGCGGTCTTTCTGAGGGATCAGGAAGACCGCCTGTTGAACTGCGGAGGGATGGGTTTTGCTGAACATAGACGAAATGCTGCGCGGCGCCCGGAGGATAGGAATCGCCGGCCATGTGAACCCGGACGGCGACTGTATCGGGAGCTGCACCGCGCTGATGATGTATATCAGGTCGCAGGCTCCGGAAGCGGAGACGGATCTCTACCTGGAGCTGCCGGAGCAGTCGCTTCGCGCCATCCGGGGCTTTGAGGAGGCGAGGCAGACGACGCCGGACGGCATGCCGCCCTATGACCTTTTCATCACCTGCGACACCAGCAATGCGGAGCGGATCGGGGTGGCCCGGGATCTGTTTGCCCGCGCGGGAAGAACCCTCTGTATCGACCATCACGTCAGCAACGAAGGCTTCGCGGACGTCAACTACATCGAGCCGGAGGCCAGCTCCTGCTCCGAGATTCTCGCCCGTCTCATCGGTCCGGAGAGGACCACGCCGGAGATGGCGGAGTCGCTGTACACGGGCATCATTCACGACTGCGGGGTGTTTCAGTACTCCAACACGACGCCGGACACGCTTCGCACCGCGGCGTCGCTGCTGGAGAAAGGAGTCCCCTTCAGCCGGATCATCGACGAAACCTTCAACAGCCGGACCTTCGATCAGGGAAGGATCCTGGGCTTTGCCCTGGAGCGGGCGAAGACCGCCTGCGGCGGCCTCCTGGTATCCTCCGGCGTGACGCTGGAGGATCAGGAGCGCTTCCATGTGACGCCCCACGACCTGGGGCTGATCGTCTCCCAGCTCCGCTTTACGGCCGGGGCGGAGGCGGCGATGTTTCTGTATGAGACGGAGCCGGGTTTACATAAAGTATCCCTGAGGAGCTGCAGCTTTCTGAACGTGGCGGAGATCGCCTCGCTGTTCGGCGGAGGCGGGCACGTCAGGGCCGCCGGCTGCTCCGTCCGGGGAAACCAGGACGAGATCGCGCGAAGGCTGACAGAAGAGATAGGGAAGAGACTGGAAGAAACATGATCAACGGAGTCGTCAATATCAGAAAAGAAAAAGGAATGACGTCCTTCGGCGTCGTCTCGAGGCTGCGGAAAATCTTTGACCAGAGAAAGATCGGCCACACGGGGACGCTGGATCCCGACGCGGAGGGCGTGCTCCCGGTCTGCCTCGGCCGGGCGACCCATCTGGTCGAGCCGCTGAGCCGCGGAACGAAGGGCTACGAGGCGGTGCTTCTTCTGGGCCGCGTCACGGACACCCAGGACGCGGGGGGGAAGATTCTGAGAGAAAGTCCCGTGACCGTCACGCCGGAGGAGGTGCGGGAGGCGGTTCTGTCGTTCACCGGAAAGCAGAAGCAGCTTCCGCCCATGTACAGCGCGATCAAGCAGAACGGAAAGAAGCTGGTGGATCTCGCCAGAAAGGGCATCGAGGTGGAGCGGAGCGAGCGGGACGTCGAATTCCACGAGATCGGGATTCTCGGCATCGACCTGCCCCGCGTCACCTTCCGGGTCACCTGTTCCCACGGCACCTATATCCGGACCCTCTGTCACGACATCGGGGAAAAGCTCGGCTGCGGGGCCTGCATGGAATCCTTGCTGCGGACGCGGGTCGGGGAGTTTGAGATCGGGGACGCCCTCACCCTGGGGGAGCTCGAGGAGAGAAAGAAGAGCGAGGACAGCGCCCGGACGCCGGGGGCGGGAGAAGAGAGCGGCGATCTCGACAGGACCACCGCGCCCTACAGCTTCATCAGGAGCATCGATTCCTTCTACAGCGGCCTGCCGCGGGTGACGGTGGGGGAGGAAGCGCTGAAAACGGTACTCAACGGAAGAGGCTTCCGCCCGGAGGAGTGCCCGGGCGGCTTCCCCGCGCTCGGGGAGAAGGACGAGGCGAGGGCCTACACGCCGGCCGGGGAATTCATCGGTATCTACAGAAGGAAGGGAGAAGAGCTCAGGCTCGTCAGATTTTTCTATGAAGATCGTAAATGATCTGTTTTCATTTCAGAGCGGCGCGCCCTGCGTCGTGACCATCGGGAAATTCGACGGTATCCACCCGGGACACCGGGAGCTCATCCGGAGAACCTGCGGGACGGCGCGCCGGATGACGGAATGCGGAGAAAGATGTCTCTCCGCGGTCTTCACCTTCGACATGACGCCGCTGATGATTCTCTCCGGACAGGAGCGCCGGGAGATCCTGGAGGAGATGGGCGTCGACGTCCTCATCGAATGTCCCTTTGATCCGGGGATCATCGCGATGGAGCCGGAGGACTTCATCCGGGACGTGCTGCACGGACGGCTGCGGGCCGTCTGCGTCGTCACGGGGGAGGATTTCCGGTTCGGCTACAGGCGCCGGGGAGACGGCGCCCTGCTGGCGGAATACGGACAGAGGTACGGTTACCGCTGCGAGACCGTCCCGGAGGTATGCCTGGACGGGCGGAAGATCTCCAGCTCGGACATCCGGACGGCCGTTCTGGCCGGCGACATGGAGACCGCGGAGAAGCTGCTGGGGACGCCTTACTTCGTCAGCGGGAAGATCATCCACGGCGCCAGGATCGGAAGAACCATCGGGATCCCCACCGCGAACATCATACCGGAGAAGAACAAGCTCCTGCCGCCCAACGGCGTCTATTTCTCCGAGGCAGAGGTCGAAGGGACCCTTCTGAGAGGCATCACAAACGTCGGGACGAAGCCGACGGTGGACGGCCATTTCGTGGGCGCGGAGACCTATTTCCTGGATTTCGACGGGGACATCTACGGGGAAAAGCTGGTGGTGAAGCTGAGGCATTTTTCCCGGAGCGAGAAGAAATTTGATTCGCTGGAGGAGCTGAAGGAAAGGATCCTTCTCGACAGGGAGGAGGCGGAGGCGTTTTTCGCTTGACACGTCCGCACACTCTTTGCTATACTTGGAACGTTGCAGTGAAGCGGCGTTCTTTCGCGCCGCGTTCCCTCATCCGGTGGCAGGCTGCTCCGGCCGCTGCTGAATGACGGGAGTATGACGGTTTTCACAGGAGGTTGCTATGATCGCAAAGGAAAAGAAACAGGAAATCATGAAAGAGTACGCCAGGACAGAGGGCGACACGGGTTCGCCGGAGGTTCAGGTCGCGGTACTCACGGCAAGAATCAACGAGCTCACAGAGCATCTCAAGCAGAATCCGAAGGATCATCATTCCAGAAGAGGCCTGCTCAAGATGGTCGGACACAGACGCAGTCTTCTCGCCTACCTGAGGAAGAAGGACATCATGCGTTATCGTGCTCTGATCGCCAGACTCGGACTCAGAAAGTAAATGCATAAAAGGGCAGGGCAACCTGCCCTTATATTGCGTTTTACGGCATTATTCATTCACAGCCCGCTCGGGCAGAAGAAAAGAAGGAGAAAAATGGGAGATTACAAGAGTTATTCAATGGAAATCGGCGGAAGAACGCTGACCGTCGATATCGGAAGAGTCGGAAAACAGGCGAACGGCTGCTGCTTCATGCACTACGGCGAGACCGTAGTCCTCTCTACGGCGACCGCGTCCAAGGCTCCGAGGGAAGGCATCGACTTCTTCCCGCTCTCGGTGGACTTTGACGAGAAGATGTACTCCGTGGG
>CACYDL010000154.1 GCA_902773195.1 uncultured Lachnospiraceae bacterium | reverse complement strand
CGATCCTGGTACACGACGACGTGATCGACAACGCCGCGCTGCGGCGCGGGAAAATCACGATCCACCGCCGCTACGGGCACAGGCTCGAGGTCAGGGGGATACGGATGGTCTCCGACATGGAGAGCCCGGAGCACATTTCCGCCTCCACGGCGGTCTGCGCCGGCGACGTCGGTCTCTACCTGGCGAATCTGAAGATCGCGGAATCCTACGCGGACGACCCGAACCTCTCCCGGCTGATCTCGTATTTTGACCGGGTTTTCCTCGACACGATCAAGGGAGAACTCCTCGACATCGTCCTGCCCTACGAGATGCAGGACGAATCGAGAACCCGGGAGGAGCAGATGAAGCTCCTCGAGACCTCCATCCAGGACATCTACCGTCTTAAGACCGCCGGCTACTCGGTGGTGGGACCGCTCCATCTGGGCATGATGCTCGCCGGGGCGGGGGAGGACGAGATGCGGGCCCTCGACAGGGCCGCGGACGACATCGGCGTCGCCTATCAGATCATGGACGACATTCTCGGCGTCTACGCGGACACGGAGGCGCTGGGCAAGGACGCCGGGTCCGACATCGCCGAGTTCAAGCAGACCATCCTCTATATGTACGTGCGCTCCTACGCGCCGGAATACGAGGAGGAGCTTCTCCGGTACTACGGCAGGGAGGTGACGGAGGAAAGCCTCGAGGCCGTCAGGAGAATTTTCGACGAGTCCGGCGCCCTCGAATACGCCCGCTCCGCCATGAAGGCGTGCTTTGAGCGCGCGGGAAGAAAAATCGGAAGGATGAAGTTCCTCTCCGCCGGGGACCGGGCGGTCCTCCGGGGCTTCATCGAGTGGTGCAGCGGCAGAAGAAAATGAGTCCGCTCCGGACGGCCCTCCGGCCGGGACGGGGCGCTTCTTCCCGGGACAGCCTTCGCTGTCCGGGGACAGCGGGGATCACGGTATGAGATTTACGAAAATGGAAGGCTGCGGCAACGATTACGTCTATGTCGACGGGAGGACCGACCGCCCGGCGGATCCCGCGGAGGCCGCCAGGAAGGTCAGCGACCGCCACTTCGGCGTGGGATCGGACGGCCTGATCCTGATCAATCCCTCCTCCCGGGCGGATTTTGAGATGGAGATGTACAACGCCGACGGAAGCCGGGGCATGATGTGCGGCAACGGCATCCGCTGTGTCGGCAAATACGTATTCGACCGGGGCATGGTCCGGGGAACCGAGGGGACGGTGGATACGCCCGCGGGGATCAAGACGCTGAAGATCCACCCGGGCGCCGACGGTCTCGCGGAGGCGGTGACCGTCGACATGGGAAAGCCGTCCTTCCTCCCGGAGTCGCTGCCTGTTCTTCTGACGGGGGAGAGCATCATCCGGGTCCCGCACGATTTTGCCTGCGGCCGGTATGAGATCACCTGCGTCTCGATGGGAAATCCCCACTGCGTGATCTTCTGCGACGGGGACGTGGCGGGGCTCGACCTGGAGAAGACGGGACCTTTCTTCGAGAACGATCCCGTGTTTCCCGAGAGGGTCAACACGGAGTTCGTCAACGTGCTTGGCCGCGATCATCTGAGAATGAGAGTGTGGGAGCGCGGTTCGGGCGAGACCCTCGCCTGCGGGACCGGGGCCTGCGCGGTTCTCTGCGCCGCCGCGGCCGCCGGACTGTCCGGCCGGAAGGCGACCGTCTCCCTTCTCGGCGGAGACCTTGAGATAGAGTGGGACCAGGAAAGCGGAAGCGTCATCATGACGGGACCGGCAAGGGAAGTGTACAAAGGAGAGATCAATGTTTAAGATTAATGAAAACTACCAGAAGCTGCCCGGCAGCTACCTCTTCTCGACGATCGCGCGGAAAGTGGCAGCCTACGCCGACGCTAACCCGGACAAAAAGATCATCCGTCTCGGTATCGGAGATGTGACGCAGCCTCTTCCGGAGCCGGTGATCCGCGCCCTCCACAGCGCCGTGGATGAGATGAGCGCCCTCGAGACCTTCCGGGGCTACGCGCCGGATCTGGGCTACGCGTTCCTCAGGGAGGCCATCGCCGCCCATGATTTCGCGGCCAGAGGCTGCCGCATCTCCGCCGACGAGATCTTCATCTCGGACGGCGCGAAGTGCGACTCGGGCAATATCCAGGAGCTCTTTGACGCGGACTCAAGGATCGCCGTGTGCGATCCCGTGTACCCGGTCTATGTGGACTCCAACGTCATGGCCGGCCGGACCGGCACCTACGACGCGGAGACGGGGTACTGGAGCGACGTGATCTACATGCCCTGCACCGAGGAGAACGGCTTCATCGCCGATCTGCCGAAGGAGCGGCCGGACATCATCTACCTGTGCTTCCCGAACAACCCCACCGGCGCCGCCATCACCAGGGACGCGCTGGCGGAATGGGTCGCCTACGCCCGGAAGAACGGCTCGGTCATCATCTACGACGCCGCCTATGAGGCCTATATCTCGGAGGACGGCGTTCCCCACTCCGTCTATGAGATCGAGGGCGCGCGGGAGTGCGCGATTGAGATCCGCAGCTTCTCCAAGAACGCCGGCTTCACGGGACTTCGTCTCGGTTATACCGTGGTCCCGAAGGACCTGAAGTGCGGAGACGTCTCTCTCCGCGACATGTGGGCCAGGAGACACGGCACGAAGTACAACGGGGCCCCCTATATCGTGCAGAGGGCAGGCGAAGCCTGCTACACCGACGAAGGCAGGGCGGCGATCCGGGACCTTGTGGGACACTACATGAAGAACGCCCGGGCTCTCTACGACGGCCTCTCCTCGATGGGCTACACGGTATACGGCGGCGTCAATTCGCCCTATATCTGGCTCAAGACGCCGGACGGGCTCAGCTCGTGGGAATTCTTCGACAGGCTTCTCACCGAGGCCGCGGTGGTGGGAACCCCGGGATCGGGATTCGGGCCGAACGGAGAAGGCTTCTTCCGGCTGACCGCCTTCGGCACCTATGAGAACTCCGTCGAAGCGCTTGACCGCATCAGAAGAATGTAAAATGGAGGAGCAGAAGTATGTTCCCGAATACGAAAGTATGAGGGTTACATACTTCGCATCCGGAAACAGGAAGTTACATTCGGATTCTGTATTCAGGGAGGTGGAAAGAAGATGAGCAGCGCCATTGTATTTCTGGCGGATGGATTTGAAGAAGTGGAAGCCCTCACCGTGGTCGATCTTCTGAGACGCGCGGACATCGAAGTCAGCACGGTCTCGATCAGCGGCTCCCTCCGGGTGACCGGGAGAAGCCGGATCGAGGTGGCGGCGGACATGCTGTATGAGAACGCGAAGCCGGAGCTGGCCGACCTGCTGGTTCTTCCGGGAGGCATGCCGGGAACGACCCATCTGATGCTTCACAAGGGCCTGTGCGCCGATCTCGTCAAAGCCCATGACGAAAAAAGGATCATCGCCGCGATCTGCGCGGCGCCGACGGTATTCGGCCGCCTGGGCCTCCTCGACGGAAAGCGGGCCTGCTGCTACCCGGGGATGGAGGACCGGCTCGGAGGCGCGGAGGCCGTGACCGACGAGGAAGTCGTCGTGGACGGCGGCATCATCACAAGCAGAGGCGCGGGGACCGCGATCCCCTTCTCGCTGAAGCTGATCGAGGCGCTGAAAGACGAAAGTGCCGCCCTGGAGATAAAAAAGAGCATTGTGTACAGGGATTGACCTGTGATATACTTCACTAATGCACCGGCCGCCCAGGCGGCGGGGAAAGAGGCGGTATGAAAAGACTCCGGCGCTTTCGCGCCGGCGGCTTTTTTGTGCCGTTTCGGGATCAGGTATTATAACGGACGCAAAAAGGAAGTCCGGATTGATTGGGAGGAAACATGAGCGTACAGATCGAACGGTTGGAACACAACATGGCAAAGCTGACTATCACCATCGCCGCGGAGGAATTCGTCAAGGCGATCGCGAGAGCCTACAACAAGAATAAGAAGAGCATCTCCGTGCCCGGCTTCCGCAAGGGACACGTGCCGCAGCAGCTCGTCGAGAAGATGTACGGAGCCGGCGTGTTCTACGAAGACGCGGCCAATGATCTGATCAATTCCACCTACGGCGCCGAGTCCGGCGAAGCGGGACTGGAGATCGTCTCGAGACCCGAGTTCGACATCACCCAGGTGGAGAAGGGCAAGGACTTCATCTACACGGCCACCGTCGCGCTCCGTCCGGACGTTAAGATCGGAGAGTATAAGGGCATCGAGGTGAAGAAGAGCACGGTCGAGGTCACCGAGGACGAAGTGGAGCGGGAGCTCGCCTCCGAGCAGGAGAAGAACTCCAGGCTCGTCGACGTCGAGGACCGCGAGGTGGAGAAGGGCGACACGGTCACCCTGGATTACTCCGGCTCTGTCGACGGCGTGAAGTTCGAAGGCGGAACCGCGGAGGGCCAGACCCTCGTGATCGGCTCCAACCAGTTCATCCCGGGCTTCGAGGACCAGCTGATCGGCGTGCTTCCGGGCGAGGAGTGCAAGGTGTTCGTGACCTTCCCGCAGGAATATCACGCGACGGATCTGGCCGGCAAGGACGCGGTCTTTGAATGCAAGGTTCAGAAGATCCAGAAGAAGGAGCTTCCGGCCCTCGACGACGAGTTCGCCCAGGACGTCTCCGAATATGACACCCTCGAGGAGCTGAAGGACAGCATCCGCGAGAGACTTCTCGAGAACAAGAACAGGCAGGCCAGGACGGAGAAGGAGAACCAGGCCGTCGACAAGCTGATCGAGGCCTCCGAGATGGACATCCCGCAGGCGATGATCGACTCCCAGGCCGCCCAGATGTACAGCGATTATCTCCAGAGACTCCAGGGCTCCGGCATTCCGGTGGACATGTACCTGAAGTATCAGGGCACCACGCCGGAGAAGCTGCTTGAGGATATGAAGCCGCAGGCGCTCAAGCAGATCCAGACCAGGCTCGTCCTCGAGGAGGTCGCCAAGGACGCCGGAATCGAGATCTCCGACGAGAAGATCGAGGAAGAGATCGCCAGGATCGCCTCCATGTACCAGATGGAGACGGACAAGCTGAAGGAAGTCATGTCGGACGCCGAGAAGGAGCAGATCCGCAAGGATCTCGCGGTCCAGGAGGCCGTCTCCCTCGTGGCGGACAGCGCGAAGGAGGTATGAATTGATTAACGGAACACTGATTCCCTACGTCATCGAGCGGACCGCTCAGGGCGAGAGAAGCTACGATATCTATTCCAGGCTTCTCAAGGAGAGGATCATCTTTCTCGGCGAGGAGGTCAACGACGTCTCCGCCAGCGTGATCGTCGCGCAGCTCCTCTTCCTTGAATCCGAAGACCCCGCGAAGGATATCAGCCTGTACATCAACAGCCCCGGCGGCTCGGTGTCGGCCGGAATGGCGATCTACGACACGATGCAGTACATCAAGTGCGACGTGTCGACGATCTGCATCGGCATGGCGGCCAGCATGGGAGCCTTCCTCCTCGCGGGCGGCACCAAGGGAAAGAGACAGGCGCTTCCCAATTCCGAGATCATGATCCATCAGCCCTCGGGAGGCACCTCGGGAAAAGCGTCCGATATGCTGATCGACGCGGACCACATCCTGAAGACCAGGAAGAAGCTCAATGAGATTCTCGCCGCGAATACCGGGCAGAGCATCGAGGTCATCGAGCGCGACACCGACAGGGATCACTGGCTGACCGCCGAGGAGGCGGTCTCCTACGGCCTGATCGACAGTGTCGTCAGAAACAGATAAATGCTGCGCCGGGCGCAGATTTCGTTGCGGGACTCCTGTGAGGCAGGAGTCCTGTTGCGGTAAATAGAGGTCCGGCCCGAAGGGGAGACCGGGAAAATACATTTTCAGAGAGGAAGCAATGGCAAGAACCGGAGGAAACGGAAAAATCAGGTGCAGTTTCTGCGGCAAGAACACGGATCAGGTGCGGAAGCTCTTTTCCGGCGTGAACGGCAGCTATATCTGTGACGACTGCGTCGCGATCTGCGCCAGTATCCTGGAGGAGGAATTCTCGGACGGCGGCTTCGATATGGACGAGGTCAACCTCAGAACGCCCATGGAGATCAAGTCGTTTCTCGACGATTACGTGATCGGTCAGGAGGACGCGAAAAAGGTCCTGGCCGTCTCCGTCTACAACCACTACAAGAGGCTGACGGCGCCCCACGACGGCGGCGTGGAGCTTCAGAAGTCCAATATCATGATGCTCGGGCCGTCCGGCTCCGGCAAGACGCTGCTCGCCCAGACCCTCGCGAGGCTTCTCAACGTGCCCTTCGCGATCGCGGACGCCACGACCCTCACCGAGGCGGGCTACGTGGGCGAGGACGTGGAGAACATCCTGCTCCGCCTGATCCAGGCGGCGGATTTCGACATCGAGCGCGCCCAGAAGGGCATCATCTACATCGACGAGATCGACAAGATCGGACGCAAATCGGAGAACGCCTCCATCACCCGCGACGTATCCGGCGAGGGCGTGCAGCAGGCGCTGCTCAAGATCATCGAGGGAACCAACGCCTCGGTGCCGCCCCAGGGCGGAAGAAAGCATCCCCAGCAGGAGATGATCCAGATCGACACCACCAACATCCTGTTCATCTGCGGCGGCGCGTTCGTCGGCATGGACAAGATCATCGACGCGCGCATGGACACCAAGTCCATCGGCTTCGGGGCTGAGATCCGGAAGACGGCGGAGGAGAAGAACGAGGGAGAGATCCTCAAACACGTGATGCCCCAGGATTTCGTCAAATTCGGCCTGATCCCCGAGCTGATCGGCCGTATCCCGGTGGTCGTCTCCCTGGAGGAGCTCGGCGAGGAGGCCCTCGTCCGCATCCTGAAGGAGCCGAAGAACTCGCTGGTGAAGCAGTACACGAAGCTCTTCGAGATGGACGGCGTCAGGCTCACGATCGAGGACGACGCCCTCCGGGAGATCGCGAGGGAGTCCCTCGAGAGAAAGACCGGGGCGAGAGGTCTGCGCGCGATCATGGAGAAGACGGTGATGGGCGCGATGTACGAAGTGCCGTCGAGGCCCGAGATCACCGAGTGCGTCATCCGGAAGGAAAACGTCGGAGGCGCCGTCATGCCGGAACTTGTCACCGGAGGCACCGCCGGACTCCTGACGGACGGCAAGAAGGAGAAGACGGCAAGAAAGAAGAGGAGCGGTTCCGCGCCCGCCTGACGGCAGGGGCGAAGCCGGCAGAAATCCCGCAGGGCGCCGGAGAGCGCCGGCGCGGGAGCGGGGACAGATATGAACAAAATCCGAAGCGTAGAGCTTGAGACAGTGTGCGGGGTCACAAGCCGCCTGCCGGTCAACCGCCGGTACGAGGTGGCATTCGCGGGAAAGTCCAACGTCGGGAAGAGCTCTCTGATCAATACCCTCATCGAGAGAAAGGCCCTCGCCCGGACGTCCTCGCAGCCCGGAAAGACGCAGACTGTCAACTATTACAGGGTCAACCCCGGGGAGACCAGGGAGGATTTCGCCCCCGACTGCTATCTGGTGGACCTCCCCGGCTACGGCTACGCCAACGCCTCGCCCAAGGTGAAGGAGGCGTGGGGAAAAATGATCGAGGGGTATCTCCGGAATTCGGAAATGCTCAGGGAGGTCTTCCTTCTGGTTGACATAAGACATGCCCCGACGGCGAATGACCGCCTGATGTACCAGTGGATCCTTTCCAGCGGCATGAAGCCCGTGATTATCGCCACGAAGAAGGATAAGATCACGAAGAACCAGCTGGACAAGAACCTGAAGACGGTGCGGGAGGGGCTGGGGACCGCCGGGGGCACAAAGATCATCCCCTTCTCCTCGGTCACCCGCGAAGGCAGAGACGAAGTCTGGGAACTGATCCGCAGGGCGGGAGAGGTGAACGATGCCGATCATTAGAGCGTCAAAGCTCGGGTTCAATTACGTAAAATACAACGACGAGCACGAAGAGGAGGAGAAGATCACCGCCATCAGCGATCTCTCCTTTGAGGCGGAGCGCGGGGATTTTATCGCGATTCTCGGACACAACGGCTCGGGAAAGTCGACGCTCGCCAAGCATATCAACGCGCTTCTCGTGCCGACCAGCGGAACGATGTGGGTCGACGGGATCAATACCTCGGAGGTGGACGAGCTCTGGAAGGTCCGGCAGAAGGCCGGCATGGTGTTCCAGAACCCGGACAACCAGATCATCGGGACCGTGGTGGACGAGGACGTGGGCTTCGGGCCGGAGAATCTGGGGATTCCCACGGAGGACATCTGGAAGCGGGTGGACGACGCGCTGGGAAAGGTCGGGATGCTCGGCTTCCGCGACCGCTCCCCGAACAGACTGTCGGGCGGGCAGAAGCAGAGGGTCGCCATCGCAGGCGTGGTCGCCATGCACCCCGACTGCATCGTGATGGACGAGCCCACCGCCATGCTGGATCCGAACGGCAGGAAGGAAGTGCTGGAGGTCATCCGGGAGCTCAACGAGAAGGAGCACGTGACGGTGATCCTGATCACCCACTACATGGAGGAGGTCGTCTACGCCGACCGTGTCTACGTCATGGACTCCGGGAAAATCGTCCTGTCGGGAACGCCCAGGGAGGTATTCTCCCGCGTGAACGAGCTCAAGAAGCTGAGACTCGCCGTGCCCCAGGTCACGGAGCTCGCGTTTGAGCTGGCGAACGCCGGGATCTCTCTTCCGGAAGGCGTTCTCACGATCGAAGAACTGGTGGACGCCCTTTGCGGGTGAGACGGAGGCGGCATGCTGATAGAACTGAAGGACGTTTGTTATACCTATGGAGCCGGGACGGTCTACGAGGTCAAAGCGCTGGACCACGTGAATCTCGGGATCCGGGAGGGCGAGTTTATCGGTGTGATCGGTCATACCGGCAGCGGGAAATCCACCCTGATCCAGCACCTGAACGGTCTCATCCGCCCCACCTCGGGGCAGGTTCTGTTCGAGGGAAAGGACATCTGGGAGGATAAGTATGACCTGAGGTCTCTCAGAACCCACGTGGGACTGGTGTTTCAGTATCCCGAGAACCAGCTGTTTGAGACGGACGTGCTCACCGACGTGATGTTCGGCCCGAAGAACGAAGGCCTGACGAAGGAAGAGTGCGAGGAACGCGCGAGAAAGGCGCTCCGGCAGGTCGGCATTCCCGAGGAGCTCTACGGCGTCTCGCCCTTTGAGATCTCCGGCGGGCAGAAGCGCCGCGTCGCCGTCGCCGGCGTGCTGGCCATGGATCCGGAGGTGCTGATCCTGGACGAGCCGACGGCCGGACTGGATCCGGCGGGCCGGGACGAGATCCTGAACCAGATCCGTTATCTTCGGGACAAGCGGGGGATCACGGTCATCCTTGTCTCGCACAGCATGGAGGACGTCGCGCTGTACGCGAACCGTCTCATCGTCGTCGACGAGGGCCGGATCGCCTTTGACGCCCCGCCCAGACAGGTCTTCTCCCACTACAGGGAGCTGGAGCGGATGGGGCTGGCGGCGCCTCAGATCACATATATCATGCACGCGCTGAGGAAGCGCGGGCTTCACGTCGACACCGGGGCGGTCACTGTGGAAGAGGCCAAGCGCAGCATCCTGATGGCGGTTTCGAACCGCGCGTCAATGAGCCCGGCGCAGGGAGATCCGAAAAATGGGTGAACTGACACTCGGACAATACTATCCGACCAATTCGATACTGCACCGGCTGGACCCGAGAGTGAAATTCCTCGGGACGCTGGTCTATATCGTCTCGCTCTTCCTCGTGAAGGGCGTCTTCGGGTATGCGTTCTGCGGCGCCGCGCTGGTCGCCCTCGTCCTTCTCTCGGGCGTTCCGGTCCGGTTTGTCCTGAAGAGCCTCAAGCCGGTCCTTTTCGTCCTGATCGTGACCATGGCCTTCAACCTGCTTCTTACGCCCGGCACCGTGATCTGGAGATGGTGGATCTTCCGGATCACCCTCGAAGGCCTGAGGACCGCGGCCAAGATGGGCATCCGCCTGGTCTTCCTGGTGACGGGCTCCTCGATCATGACGCTCACGACGACTCCGAACGCCCTGACCGACGGCATGGAATCGCTGTTCGGTTTTCTCAGGGTTTTCAGGGTGCCGGTCCATGAGATCGCCATGATGATGTCGATCGCCCTCCGGTTCATCCCGATCCTGATGGAGGAGACCGACAAGATCAAAAAGGCCCAGATCGCCAGGGGCGCGGATTTTGAGAGCGGAAACTTTATCCAGCGCCTGAAGGCCATGATCCCTCTGCTGGTCCCGCTTTTCGTCTCCGCCTTCCGCAGGGCGAACGACCTGGCGATGGCGATGGAGGCCAGGTGCTATCACGGCGGCAGCGGGCGGACCCAGATGAAGCCGCTGCGCTATTCCCGCGCCGACCGCGTCGCCTACGGGATGCTGCTGCTGTTTCTGGCCGGCTGCATCGCGTTTCGCGTGACCGGTCTGTGACGGGACAGGGATCCGCGGCAGGCAGCCGGAAATCAAATGATGAGGAGAAGCGCAGGGAATGAGAATCCGCCTGAAAGTGGCCTACGACGGAACGGAATACGTGGGTTTTCAGAGCCAGACAAACGGCGTCGCCGTACAGGACGTCCTCAATGACGCCCTGGCGGGTCTCTTCGGAGAACCCGTGAAGACCATGGGGGCCTCGAGGACGGACACCGGGGTTCACGCCGAGGGAAACGTCGTGGTCTTTGACCGGGACACCAGAATCGAGCCGTCGAAGATCGCCTTCGCCCTCAACAGCCGTCTGCCCAGGGACATCCGCGTCGTCTGTTCCGACCGGGTGCCCGACAGCTTCCATCCGCGATTTCAGAATACCGTCAAGACCTACGAGTACAGGATCCTCAACCGGGCGCACGAGGATCCTCTGACCAGGCGCACCGAGATGCACTGGTACTATCCGCTGGACGAGGGTAAAATGGACCGGGCGGCGAAGTACCTGATCGGGGAGCATGATTTCCGCTCCTTCTGCGCCTCCGGCTTCTCGAGCCGCACGACGGTCAGGACCATCTACGACGCCGGGTGCGTACGCCGCGGGGAGCGGATCATCTTCCGGATTACCGGAAACGGATTTCTCTACAATATGGTCCGCATCATCGTGGGAACCCTGATCGAGATCGGAGGAGGAAAAATTCCGCCGGAGAAGATGGAGGAGATCCTTGCCGCGAAGGACCGCGGCGCGGCGGGACCCACGGCGGTCGCCAGGGGCCTGATACTGATGAATATAGAATATCCGGACTATGACGGCGGCGCCGCCATGCCCGGAGAGAGGTGAAGTCCGGCAGAACAGACGTTATCTGTCGGACATTTCCGTATAATCGAAGTGTTCTCCCACGTACTTGGTCGCGGGACGCATGATTCTGCCGTCGTAGAGCTTGTTCTCCACGTTGTGGGCGACCCAGCCGGCCACCCGGGCGATCGCGAACAGCGGCGTGAAGAGATCCTCGGGGATCCCCAGCATCCTGTAGGCCAGACCGGAGTAGAAGTCGACGTTTGTGGGAAGGATCTTCTTCTTGCGCTGATAGACCACTTCCTTCACCGTCTTCTCGAACAGCTCGTAGAACTCGAACTGCTCGGTGCAGTCCTTCTCCTCCGCGAGCGCGCGGCAGAGAGAGCGGAGCAGCTCGGCCCTGGGATCGGACAGGGTGTAGACCGCGTGGCCGAAGCCGTAGATGAGTCCGCTGTTGTCATAGAGAGCGTGGTCGAGCAGATCGTTTACGACCTTGACGACGGCGTCCCTGTCCCGGGTGAAGTTGGTGATCTGGATCACCTCGTTCATCATTTCGGATACGGATACGTTGGCGCCGCCGTGCTTCGGTCCCTTGAGCGCCCCGATGGAGCCGCAGATCGCGGAGTAGAGGTCCGTGCCCGTGGAGCCGATGACGACGTTGGTGAAGGTCGAGTTGTTGCCGCCGCCGTGATCCGCGTGGATGACAAGCAGGGCGTCGAGCAGATTGGCCTCGCGGTCACTGAACACACCGTCCGCCCGGAGCATGTGCAGGATGTTCTCCGCGATGGAGTAATCCGGGCGCGGGTAGTGGATCACGAGGGATTTGCGGTAGAGGTCGTGCATCTTGGCCTGATAGGAGTAGCAGCCCAGAAGCGGGAACTTCGCGATCAGGTTGATGCCCTTGCGCAGCGTCTCGTACACGTCCGTCGTGTCGGGATCCTCGTCGTAGTTATACAGGGAGAGGGTCAGGGTCTGAAGCCGGTTCATGAGATTCTTCGACGGGGACGTCAGAACCTCGTGGATCAGGAAGTTGTTCGGCAGGTCGTAGCGCATGGCCAGACTCTGCTTGAATTCCCGGAACTGGGCGGCGTCGGGAAGAAAGCCGAAGAGAAGAAGAAAACACGTCTCCTCGTAGCCGAAATTGCCCTGGCGCCCGCGGATCAGATCGCGGATGCTGTATCCTCTGTAGAGAAGGTCTCCGTCGCAGGGGCGGATCGTCCCGTCCTCCGCGGTCTCGTAACCGATAACGTCCGCCACGCGGGTCAGACCGATGCGCACGCCGGTCCCGTCCTCGTTGCGGAGACCTTTTTTGACGTTGTATTCATTGAAGAGGTGGTTCGGTATGTCTGTATAATTGGAGGACTTTCCGAAAAATCTCGCCAGAATATTGTCATCTTGAAAATTGGATGCCACCTTGGTTTCCTCCTTTTTGCATCAAAGTATGCACCATGTCGG
>CACYDL010000153.1 GCA_902773195.1 uncultured Lachnospiraceae bacterium | reverse complement strand
TTCGCCTGCTCGTCCGCCGTCTTGCGCTGCTCCTCCAGCTGCTTTTCCTGCTCCTCGACCGTCTTCTGCTGTTCCTCCAGCTGCTTCTGCTGCTCCGTCACGGTCGCTTCCTTCTCGGCCAGCTCCTCCTGCTGGGAGACCAGCGTGGTCTGCTGCTCGTCCAGCGTGTGCTGCTGCTCCGCCAGCGCCTTCGCGTCAGCCTCGTACTGGCGCTTCGCCTGCATCATCGTAAAGGAAATCACGATGATGAACATCAGAAGAAGGCCGGCCATCATATCCGAGTACGACAGCCAGTAGGAGTGGTCCTCGTCTTCCCTTCGTTTTCTTCTGCGCGCCATCTGTGCGTTCTCCTTCAGAATCACTCATTCCGGAGCTGGTTCATGGAAACCGTGTTCCGGCGCAGGACGTCCATCGCGTAGATCATGGACTCCAGCTCCTGCTGCATGCGGTTGTAGGAATCGATCGTCGACTTGAGGGACGCGTCAAGCTGCCTGGTCAGACGGTCCGTGGCCTCCGTCAGCTCCCTGGCCGACGCGGTCATGCCTCCGGTCATGTCGTCGGCGAACCGGACCGCGTTGTTCAGGTTGTTCTCTGAGGCGGCGGCGATGGTCTTCACCGCTGCCGCGGAGGCGTCCGCGGATTTCCGCGAGGATTCGGTCACGGCGTCGACGCCCGCCCTGGCGGACTTGCCGAGGGTCTCCAGCTGGGCGGCCGCCGCCCGGCTGAACTCCTCCGAGAACTCGCCGATCTGCTTCTCGTAGTCGACCAGCATCTGCATGTGGTTCATCTGCTGCTGCGTCAGCTCCGCGTTGTTGCTGATGAGCTGCTGGATGCCGGCGAGATCCTGGGCCACGTAGCCCTGGAGCTGGTCAAGCTGCCGGACGTAGGATTCCAGGTTCTCCGCGGTCTTGACCGAGAGGTCGTTGACCCTGGCGGTGCTGTCGGTCATCCTTCCGACCTCGTTCAGGATATTGCGCATGTACTCGCGGTCCTGCTTCTCCCATTCCACCGTCTCGCGCATCGCGCTGCCCAGGGCCTGAAGGGTGCCGCCCAGCGAGCGGTTCATCTCCTCGATGAACTTGTCCACGATCCGGCTGACGCCCTCCACCTGGGCCTCGCTGGCCACCTCGGCGAAGCTGGTGATCGTCCTGTTCATGCGGTCGAACTGGGGCGTCATGATCTCGTTGATGCGCGCGGAGATCTCCTGGGCGAAGGTGCCGGCGATCTTGTTCATGCCCTCGGTCTGATGCTTCTCAAAGGACAGCAGCTGCCGGAAGCTCTCGTTTTTCGAATCCGGGAGCACGAAGTTGTCGTAGGCGTCGAGGAAACGGTCCAGGGCCTCGTAGGCCTGGTCCATCTTGTTCTTGTAGATGAAGCTGAAGATCAGGGAGAACACCATGCCGTAGATCGACGTGTGGAACGCGACCTTGATGCCCTGGATCAGGGGGCCGATGCTGGACGCGATCTCGTCCGCCGTCCCGGTGTTGAACTGCTGCAGACCCAGCGTCAGGCCGATGAAGGTGCCGAGGATTCCCAGGCCCGTCATCGTCCCGCTGACCAGGTTGAGGACGTTGCGGCTGATGGTGTCGTCGATCAGATCCTGATTGATGTAGTCCTCGATATCGCAGTGGTAGATATCCCCCGAGAGGGTCTGGAGGCGCTCCATCTCGTCGCGGAACTCGGCATAGCGGCGCGCGAGGATCTTGTTGGAGAAGATCATGTCACGGTTGCTGTAGCTGTCCCAGAGATAGTTTCCCGTCACGCGGAAATCGTTTTTGATCTGGGCGGCCGCGTCGTTGAGATCCCGGATCATGGAGTCGATCTTCGCGAAGCGCTCGAACGCGAAGCAGAAAATGATCAGCACGATCAGGAACATCGCCGCCGTAACGATGATGCTCGGGAGATCCGGACTGTCGCCCGTCACGTTGAGATACGCGGCGACGGCGGCCATGATCAGATATGTAACAATCAATGTCACTTTTGACCGGAATATTTTTTTCATCTGTTCTTCACCCCTTACAGTGACAGAAATCAGGTGCGGCGCGTCACAGACGGCGCGGTGATACAAAGTCAGTTTATCACAACTACGACGGGGCTGAAAAGATGTTAACTCTGCGATTTCGGGGCCCCGGCCGCCGCCGGACGCGAAAAAAGCGCCCCGCCGAAGCGAAGCGCCTTTCCTTCTCTCGTTCTCTTTTCCGCTGCCCGGCCCGGCCTTTGGTCTTCCGGCGTCACGGCCGGACTCCGGCGGGCCGTGAACCGCCGCGTAGCAGCGCCGCTGTCCGGAATCATCCGTCGACGGTAAAGCCTATGTTTCCGCTTGTGCGTCCGCTGCCCTCGTCCTCGAGCGGCAGCCAGTCCAGGGCCTTTTTGATATACCGGTCCCAGAAATCCCACTCATGGCTTCCCGGCGCCGTCTCGAACAGGTGCGGGACCTGATGGGCTGTCAGCAGGTCGGAAAACGCCTGATTCTGCCTCAGAAGAAAATCCTCCGTGCCGCAGGCCATGAAGATGTCCGGAAACGCGATGTTCTCCCGGCACATTTTCTCCACCAGCCACGCGGGATTCCTGTCGCTGTCCAGCGCCGCTTCCAGATCCTCTCCGTATACCTGGTGACGATACGCCATCGTCTCCGACGGGAACTTCGGTTCCTTCACTTCTTCGAGAATCGACTCGTCCAGCACGAGCGCGCCGGAGAGGGAAATAATCGCTCCGAACGTCTCATGATACTTAAGCCCGTTCCGGATCGCCCCGAAGCCTCCCATGGAGAGCCCTCCGATATAGGTATCCTCGCGCCGGCGGGAGAGCGGAAACGTTCTTCTGGTAAATTCCACCAGTTCTTTTCCGATAAACTCTCCGTAGCGGTCGACCGCGTGATCCAGGTACATGGAGTTGTCGCCGGAAGGCATCACGACCGCAAGATCCTTTTCTTCGGCCCATCTCTGAATTCTCGTGCCGTAAAGCCAGTCCGTGTAGTTGCCGATAATGCCGTGAAGAAGATACAGCGTCTTGTAGGGCTTTCCCTCCTCTCTTCTCTTCATCCCGGGAAGATACGATTTATCCGTGGGAAGAATCACATAGAGAGGAACGGTCCGGCCAAGGGTTTCCGCCATAAAATTAACCTGAAATACCGCCATAATATCTCCTTTTTCTTTTGCGTGGTCTTAGTGTCAGCCCGCTTCCTTATGGATGATGGATGATTCATGCATGAACCCCTCATCGCTGGCCTGATTCCGTGGATTTCAGCGCCTCCAGGCGCCCCTCGATCCGATCCAGTCTCTCCGCGAGGGCGCGCTCCTTCCCGGCGCGCTTCGCCAGTCCCGCCGCCTCGATGAGGGCGGTCTCCGTGAGCACGCGGTCCGTCACCGATTCCTGGGCCTGCCGGAAGCCGTCCGAGAGG
>CACYDL010000152.1 GCA_902773195.1 uncultured Lachnospiraceae bacterium | reverse complement strand
TTCTCCTTCGACGGCAGATACGTCTCCCACAGAATCTACAGCGGCCCCTTCACGCTGAACGGGCTGCCGACCGCTTTTGCCGCGGAGAACGACACCGTGGACACCCTCGAGCTCGTCCTGGAGGACGCCGTCACGAAGGTGCGGGTGACGCTGCTGTACTCCGTGTTTGAGGAGGCGGACATCATCATGCGGGCCGTGCGGGTCCGCAACGGCGGAAAGGGGGAGATCGCCCTCAAGCGGATCATGTCCGTCAATATGGACTACATGAACGGGGGAAATCTAGAGCTGATCTCGCTGCCCGGCAGGTACGGGCAGGAGCGGCAGGTCGAGCGCCAGCCGCTGACGCACCACGTCCACAAGATCCGCAGCGGACGGGGCATCTCGTCCCATCAGCAGAATCCCTTTATCGCCCTGGTGGAGAAGGGGGCGAACGAGGAGTACGGGTCCTGCTACGGCTTCGCGCTGATGTACTCGGGGAGCTTTCTGGCGGAGGCGGAGCTCGACCAGTACGATCAGGTCAGATTGGTCATGGGCGTCAACGACAGGCTGTTCAGCTACAGCGTGGCGCCGGGGGAGGAATTTGACACGCCGGCCGTGCTGATGACCTACACCCACAAGGGCCTGGCCCGGATGAGCCACAACTACCACAATTTCTTCCGGAACAACCTCAATAAGAGCAAGTTCGTCCGGGACGTCAGGCGGCCTGTCCTGATCAATACCTGGGAGGCGGCCTTCTTTCAGTTCGACGACGTGAAGCTCCTGGAGATCGCGAAGGCGGCCAGGGGCATGGGCGTCGAGATGATCGTCATGGACGACGGCTGGTTCGGCAAGCGCGACGACGACAATTCCGGTCTCGGGGACTGGTACGTCAACGAGAAGAAGATCAAGTGCGGGCTCACGGAGCTGGTCAGGCAGATCAACGATCTCGGGATGAAGTTCGGCATCTGGTTCGAGCCGGAGATGGTATCCGAGGATTCGGACCTGTTCCGCAGCCATCCCGACTGGGTGATGGAGATCCCGGGAAGACACGCGGTCCGGAGCCGGAACCAGCTGGTGCTCGACGTGGGCAGAAAGGAGGTCCAGGATTATCTGATCCGCAGCATCAACGCCATTCTGGACAGCGCCAACATCTATTACGTGAAATGGGATATCAACCGCGCGATCACGGATCTGTGGTCCAACGTGCTCCCCGCCGAGCATCAGGGGGAGGTGTCCCACCGCTACGTGCTGGGACTCTACCGCGTCATGGACGGCATCATCCGGACGCATCCCGACGTCATGTTCGAGGGGTGCGCCGGCGGAGGCGGCCGGTTCGACCCGGCGATGCTCACCTACTTCGTCCAGTACTGGAGCTCCGACAACACCAAGCCTCTCGACAACCTGAAGCTCCATTACGGCTCGTCCTTCCTCTATCCGGTGTGCACCATGGGGGCCCACGTCTCCGAAGCCAGCGCCATGGTTCCCCTCGAGACGAAGGCGGCCATCGCCATGTGCGGCACCTTCGGGTACGAGCTCGACGCGACGAAGCTGAAAAAGAAAGAGATCAGGGCATGCAAAAAGATGTCCGATCTCTATCTCAAGTACTATGACATCAATTTCTTCGGGGATTACTACAGACTGGCGAATCCCTTTGAGCAGGTCAACCTGGTGGCGTGGGAGAGCGTCGCGAAGGACAAGTCCGAGGCCCTCGTCACGGTGGTGACCGTGAACCTCACGGTGAACGGGCCCCAGGAGTATATCCACCTGAGGGGGCTTCAGCCGGACAGGATGTACCAGGTGGAGAAGGAGGGCAGCGGGGTCGTCGTGACGGCGTCGGGCATGGCCCTCATGCACGCCGGGATCCCCATTCCCCGGGAAATCCCCGAGTTCACCGCCTTTCTCTATCATCTGAAGGCGCTGGACTGAAGCGCTTCTGTTTCAGGCGCCTCAGGCGCGGGGCGGAACGCTTCTGTTTCAGGCATCTCAGGCGCGGGGCGGAACGCTTCCGCGCCTGAGGCGGAGGCACCCGGAGCGCCTGTCAGCGCGTCTCCTCAAAGTCCTCCTGGTTGACGACGCTCTGGGGGCACCAGTAATAGGTTTCGTTTTCCATCTCCAGGTCCGCGGGAATATCCTTCCCGCGGGCCTTTGCTACGGCCAGCTCGAAGATGGCCCTGGCGTACTGGGCCTTGTCCGCGGAGACGGTGCCCATCATCCTGCCGCTCATGACGGCCTCCGTCCCGGGCTCGGTCGCGTCGATGCCCACCACCTGGATGCCGCCGGCGCCGAGCCGGTCCATGGCGTCCAGCGCGCCGAGGGCCATGTCGTCGTTGTTGCTGATGATGAGCTCGATCTGCCCGGGGTATTCCTCCAGCCACTGTTCCACCAGGGCGGAGGCCTGGGGGCGCTCCCAGCTGGCGATGCCGCCGGTGAGGCGCTCGATGGGGATCCCCGCGTCCTTCAGGGTCTGGATGGACCATTCCGTGCGGATCAGGGAGTCCTGGTGGCTGCTTTCTCCCTCGAGGAGCACGTACTTGATGACGCCGTCCCCGTTGCGGTCGAAGGCCTCCGGATGCTTTTCGTAGTGGCTGATCACGATCTGTCCCTGGAGAATGGCGGTCTCCTTGGCGTCCACGCCCACGTAGTACAGCTGATCCCAGCGGTTCATATCCTCCTCGACCGGCTGGCGGTTGAAGAAGACGACGGGAACCTGCGCGCTGACCGCGTGGTCGATGATGGAGGACACGGCCATCCGGTCCACCGGGTTGATGCAGAGCACGTCGCAGCCCAGGGAGATGAAGCGCTCGACCTGGCTGTTCTGGGTCCGCTGGTTTCCCTTGGCGGACTGGATGTCCAGGGTGATCCGCGCGCCGGTTTCCTGCTCGTACTCCTTCGCCCGGCTCTCGAGCTCCGAGCGGAGATTGTTGATGAAGGTGTCGTCCGTCTGATAGAGGCTGACGCCGATCCGCAGGCTGACCTTCCCGTCCGTCCCGCCGCCGCTGATCCCCGAGCAGCCTCCGGCCAGGAGGACCGCCGCCGCGACGACCGCCGCCGCGGGGAGGAAGACGCGGAGGCGTTTTCCCCGGCTGCGGTTATTCAATGGGAAACAGAAGATTTTCGTAAATCTCATTATCCAGATCCTCCCCCTCGATGTAGTATCCCGAGAGCACGCGGTTCTCCATGGTGCCGGAGGTGTGCTCGATCCTGTCGATCAGATCCCTGACGCTCAGGTAGCCCTCGGCGAAGCCGTCCGTGACGCACATGCCCGAGACGGTCCCGCGGCTGAGGGCCTTGACGCTTCTCACGCTGCCGCCGATGCCGTAGAGGCGGATGCCGTCGTCCGGCCCGGCCTCCTCCAGGAGGGAGACGAGTCCGTCCAGGGTGTCCGGATCGAGGGCCAGCAGCACGGTCTTGTTCCCGCGCCTGAGACTGTCCAGGAAGAGCCGTCTTCCCTCCCTTCCGTCGGGGATCACCACGGTCTCCCAGGCGGAGCGGCTCCCGGCCAGGGCGGTCTCCAGGCCGCGCCGGAGCGCCTTCGAGCTTCCGTAGGCGTTCGCCCGGGACACAAAGAAGATGTCGGCGGAGCCGCCGTTCTCGCGGAGGACCGCCGCCCCCATCTCGCGGCCGAGGGCCTCGTAGTCGAAGGTGATCAGGGCTCCCTTGCCGCTGTCCTGCAGGGTCACGTCGTGATTGATGAAGACGATGGGAAGACGGGTGCTCTGGTCGGCGTTGATGTCCGCCGCCGCGCTGCCGCTGACGGGGGCGAGGATCAGCCCCTGGGCGCCGTCCTCCGTCTCCCTGTCGATCAGGGATTTCTGCTGCTCCCAGCTGTCGTCGTCGTAGAGGGTGATGAAGCTGATGTCCGCGTGCAGCTCCGCCGCGGCCCGGTCGGCGCCCTTGCGGAAGCTCACGTAGCTGTCGTCGCCGGCGGAGTCGAGGATGATCGAGATCTTGTGGATCTCCGGCACCCGCTCCTTGAGGATGAGATTCGTCGAGGAGGCGAGGTACAGCAGAAGCAGCACGGAGCCGGCGGCGATCCAGACGCCCGATTTTTTCAGAAAAGAAATGATCCGCTCTTTCATTCAGGCGTCCTCCAGCTTCGCGATATCTTCGTATCTGACGGCGGGGAGACGGATCAGGACGCGGGTCCCTTCATCCGGCTCCGATTCGATGGTCAGGCCGTAGGGCTCGCCGAAGTACAGCCGGATCCGCTCGTTGACGTTGCGCACCCCGATGCCCGAGCCGTGGGCGGAGGAGGCGTGCGTCTTCGCCGTGCCGTCCAGCAGGCCCCGGACGGTCTCCTCCGTCATGCCCAGCCCGTTGTCCTCCACGGTGAACAGCAGGCCGTTCCCCTCGTGCCGCAGCGTGATGGTGATCTTTCCGTCTCCGTCCATGAATTCCATTCCGTGGTAGACGGCGTTCTCCGCGAGGGGCTGAAGCATCAGCTTCAGGGAGGCCAGGTCCATGGCGTCCTCCGGCGCGTCGATTTCCCAGCTGAACTTGTCCTTGAAGCGGCGCTGCTGGATCAGGAGATAGTTGCGCACGTGCTCCAGCTCGTCGCGGACGGTGATGATATTTTTGCCGCGGCTCAGGCTGATCCGGAAGAACCGTCCCAGGGCGGTGACGATCCGGACCGCCTCTTCCTTCTTCTCATTCTCGATCATCCATACGATGATATCCAGGGTGTTGTAGAGAAAGTGGGGATTGATCTGCGACTGCAGGGCGTCGAACTCGCTCCTGCGCTTCGACTCGTGCTCGTTCACGATGTCGTCCATCAGGCCCTTGATCCGGCCCGCCATCTTGTCGATGGAGGTCCCCAGGTGGCGGATCTCGTAGGCGCCGCCGATGAAGATGTCCGCGTCCAGGTCGCCGGCCTCGATGGCGTTGACGGACTTTTCGAGGCGCTGGATGGGGGTGGCGATGCGGGTGGAGATGACGTAGTTGATCAGCGTCAGCAGGTAGAGCATGGAGAGGATGATAAAGATCATGAACAGGACGGTTTTGATCTCGTTCATAAAGAACCCGCTCTCCGGCGTCACGCCCACCAGCTTCCAGCCGGTATATCCGACGGTCTTGACGCACAGGTTCTGCACCTTCCCGCCGAACCGCTCACGGTAGTTCCCGTCGTGAAGGGTGCCCGCCAGGGCGTGGTTTTCCTCCATCAGGCCCGACTTCACGAGCGGCATCTTGGGGTGGTAGAGGAGCTCCCCCTCGGGGCTGACGAGATAGAGGTAGCCGTTGCTGCCCAGGGAGACGTCCACCAGGTACTGCTCCAGGCCGCCGTAGGTCAGGTTCATCAGCAGCACGCCCTGGTAGGCGCCGGCTCCCTTCAGGATCTCCACCGCCCGGGAGAAGGTGATGACCCAGCTGTAGGCGTCGTCGCTCCCGTCGAAGGTCCTCTGGACGTGGGGCATGGAGAAATGCATGATGTCCGTGCGGGAGAGGGCCTCCGTGAACCATTTCTCGACGGGCGGAGAGGCGCCGTCGGCCAGCCTCGCCGCCGGGACGCTCAGCTCGAGCTGTCCGGTCTCGTCGAACACCGCGATGTTTGAGATCAGCTCCTTCTGGGACTCGTAGAGCAGCATGACCTTGTCATAGGTGTTCTGGTCGGAGAGGTCCGCGTTTTTGATGACGTGGTAGTAGGCCGAGTCCGAGAGCTTCAGGATCTCCTGCAGGTAGCTCTCCAGCGACTGGGCGGACTGGTTCACGATGATCCGGTTCTCCTCCAGGATCGCGCGCATGTACTGGCTGCGCGCGCGTCCGTACATGGAGACGCCCACCAGAACGACGATCACCAGGGCGGTGACCGTGAAGGGAATGAAGACCACGCGGCTGATCCGGTAGCGCTCAAAGAGAGGTTTGCGCTTCACGTCCTGTCCTCCAGCATACGCCTGTATTTCGTCGGGGAAACGCCGTATTTTTTCTTAAATACGTAGCTGAAATAGTTCTGATCGGGGTAGCCGATCTTCTCGGCGATCACATAGGTCTTGTCGTCGGTGTGCAGAAGAAGCTCCAGGGCCTTTTCGAGCCGGAGGGAAGTAAGATAGGCGATGTAGGTCTGACCGGTCTCTTTTTTGAAAATGGTGGAAAAGTAGTTCGGGCTCACGTGCAGGATCCGGCAGACGGCGTCCAGGGAGAGATCGGGATCGTGGAAGTGCTCCTCTATGTAGGCCTTGGCGTCGGCGACGGCCGATACCGCCGAGTTTTCGCGCTGCCAGTGCAGGTCGTTGATGTAGATCACCCGCCCGGCCTGACCGGAGAGGCGGTAGCGCAGGGCTTCCCTGGCCGACTGGAAGGAGGCCGGCGCCTCCGCAAGATCCGTGCAGCTGTGCCCCACGCCCATGGTCACGGTCACGCCGAGCATCAGGGCGCACTCCCGGCAGATCTCCTCCAGCAGGTCCAGCAGGCTGGTCTTGGAGTTGTCCTGATCGATGGCGACGATGATGCCGATCCCGTCGGGGGAGCTGAAGGCGCAGAAGCGGTAGTAGGAGCGCAGGCTGTCCTCGAGAAAGCTCTTGACGGCAAGTCTTCTGAGCGGGGCCTCCTCCAGGGTGTTCTCCCGCTCGATCACGGTCAGGACCACGTCCCATTTGCGCGCGCCCGCCAGGTCGATGCCGTAGGCGTCCATCTGCTGACGGATCCTTGCGGCGTCCATTCCGCCCCGCACCAGCGAGTTGAAAAAGACCTCCCGGAGACCGGGCAGGCTGTCCCGGAACATGCTTCTCAGGCGGTCCAGGCTGCGTCTCTGGGCGATCTCCTCATCCAGAGACGCGGCCACCTTCCGCAGGATCTCCGTGAGCTCCTCCAGGTTGACCGGCTTCAGGATGTACTCCGTCACGTTCAGGTTGATGGCCTGTCTGGCGTAGGTGAAGTCGTCGAAGCCCGAGAAGATCAGGAGCTTCATCGCCGGGTATTTCCGGCGGACCTGGGTGCACAGCTCCAGGCCGTCCATGTAGGGCATGCGGATGTCCGTCATGAGCACGTCGGGCTTCAGCTACTCGATCTTTTCCAGAGCGTCCTCGCCGTTTTCCGCGTCGCCGACCCGGTCGAAGCCGAGGGCGGCCCAGTCGATCTTCCTCAGAATCGCGCTGCGCACCTCTTCCTCGTCGTCCACCAGAAGAATTCCGTAGTGATTCATAGCGGGGCTCCTTTCCGTCATCGCGTGCCGATGCCTTACCGTAATTACAGAGTGGATGTTTTCACGTTGTTTCAGAGCCGGCGCTGTCCGTAATCACAGAATGGATGCTTTCCTGTAATCATAGAGAGGACCGGGACGTCCTGTCAAGGAGATGGTTAAAATTATTGAAACAATGGTTCAACATCTGAGAAATTTCATAAAAACAGCGGAAATTATTCGATGTTCTTTTAAAAATGCCCCCTCTATAATGACATTGTTGATAAAACAGACACCCAATATTTCATTATGGGAGGAAGAAGCATGAAACTTGGAAGACTGATCGTAGCAGCTGCTGTTTGCGCCATGGCCGTCTCCGCCGTTCCGGCGTGTGCCGACGACGCCGGGAAGGTCGGCGTCTGTATCTACAAGTTCGACGACGCGTTCATGACCACCTACCGCAACGCTCTTCAGGAGATGCTGGAGGAGAAGGGCTATGAGGTAAGCGTCATGGACGGCAAGAATGACCAGGCCGAGCAGAACAACCAGATCAACAACTTTATCACCCAGGGGGTTGACGCTCTGATCATCAACCCGGTCATGACCTCCGCCGCCGACCAGATCATCGACCTGGTCAAGAACGCGGGCATCCCCACCGTCCTGATCAACCGCGAGCCCACCGCCGAGCAGATGGCCGCCTATGACAAGCTGGTCTACGTCGGCTGCGACGCCAGCCAGTCCGGAACCATGCAGGGCGAGCTGATTCTCGACACCGAGAACAAGGGCGATATCAACGGCGACGGCAAGGTTTCCTATATCATGATCCAGGGCGATCCCGAGAACATCGACGCCCAGCTGAGAACCGAGTACTCCGTCAAGGCCCTGACCGACGCGGGAATCGAAGTGGATGAGCTTGACCTTCAGCGCGGCGACTGGGATCGCGCGAAGGGCCAGGAGATCGCTCAGAACGACCTGACCAAGTTCGGCGATGAGATTGAAGTCGTCTTCGCCAACAACGACGACATGGCCATCGGCGCCCTTCAGGCGATCCAGGCGGCCGGCCGCACGGTCAACAAGGACATCTACCTCGTCGGCGTCGACGCGCTCGACGCGGCCCTCAACGAAGTCAAGGCCGGCAACATGACCGGCACCGTCCTCAACGACGCCGTCGGCCAGGCTTCCGGCGCGGTCGAGGCGATGGAAGGACTTCTCGCCGGCGACACCTACGCGGAAGGCGAGCAGAGCATTTATGTCAACTACGTCAAGGTAACTCCGGAGAACATCGACGAGTTCATGAGCTGATGACGGAAGCGGATACTCCGGCAGAATCAGCGTCATCATGAATGTCAGAGACGGCTGTGTGTGCGCGCACACAGCCGTTTTTGGAGATACAGGAGGACGGGCGTTCCCCGGAGCGTCCGGAGCTTCCCGGAGCCGCGGCAGCCCCGCGGGTTCCCCGGCGCCGGGAGAAATGCAAAAGCAAAGGGGGTTTCAACTTGTCTGAGTACCGATTGGAAATGCGCGGCGTCTGCAAGTCCTTCCCGGGCGTCAAGGCCCTGGACAACGCACAGCTGCAGCTGCGCCCCGGCACCGTCCACGCCCTGATGGGGGAGAACGGCGCGGGAAAATCCACCCTCATGAAGTGTATGTTCGGCATCTACCGCATGGACGAGGGTGAAGTGATCTATGAAGGGGAAAAAGTCGACATCAAGGGACCGCTCGACGCCCTTAACCGCGGCATCGCGATGGTGCACCAGGAGCTGCAGCCCATCCCGGAGCGCAGCATCGGAGAGAATATCTTCGTCGGACGCTATCCCACGAAAAAGGTAGGGCCGTTTACCCTGGTGGACCATGAGAAGATGTACGAGGACGCGGAGAAGGTGCTGAAGGAGGTCCATCTTGGCTTCAATCCGAAGGATAAACTCGGCTCCCTGAGCGTCAGCCAGATGCAGCTGGTGGAGATCGCCAAGGCCGTCTCGGCCGACTGCCGCGTGCTGATCCTGGACGAGCCCACTTCCTCCCTGACGGCGGCGGAGGTCGAGGCCCTGTTCGGCATCATCAACGAGCTGAGGGACAAGGGCGTCTCCATCGTATACATCAGCCACAAGATGGACGAGATCCTGAGGATCAGCGACGAAGTGACCATCATGCGCGACGGCCAGTACATCGGGACCTGGGACGCGAAGGAGCTGACGACGGACATGATCATCACCAGGATGGTCGGCCGCGAACTCTCCAACCTCTATCCGAAGCGCGAGAACGTCCCGGGCGAGGTGGTGTTCGAGGTCAGGGACTTCACGTCCATCAATCCCCGAAGCTTCCGGCACGTGAGCTTTGAGGTCAGGAAGGGCGAGATCCTGGGCGTCGCCGGGCTCGTCGGCGCCCAGCGCACCGAGCTCATGGAGGGGCTGTTCGGCCTTAGGGCCCACACCAGCGGGACCATCACCTACAAGGGGAAGGAGCTTGACATCAGCCAGCCCAAGGACGCCATCGACAACCGCATCGCCATGCTGACGGAGAACCGGCGGGAGACCGGTATTCTGGGCGTTCTCTCTGTGGCGGACAACGTCTCCATCGCCTCCCTCAACCAGTACCTGATCAGCGGCTTCATGCTGGACGACAGGAAGATCGAGAATCTGGTCCGGGAGAACGTGGCGAAGCTTTCCATCAAGACTCCCTCGTCGAAGACGCAGATTCAGTCCCTGTCGGGCGGCAACCAGCAGAAGGTGCTGATCAGCCGCTGGCTGGCCAACGACCCCGACGTCTTCATCATGGACGAGCCGACGCGGGGCATCGACGTAGGCGCGAAATATGAAATCTACTGCATCATCGCGGATATGGCCCGGCAGGGCAAGAGCATCATCATGATCTCTTCCGAGATGGGCGAACTGATCGGCATGTCGGACCGGATCATGGTCATGTGCGACGGCCGGGTGACCGGGTTTATCGACGGCAGTGAGGCGAATCAGGAGAATATCATGACGCTTGCCACACAATTCGGGAATTGAGGAGGGAGCCGGGACTTATGGAGAAAAAGCTCGATATCAAAAAAATCGCGTCGAACAACGCGATCATCATACTGATCGCCATTCTGGCCATCGGAACGGGAGTCACTTCCAAGAACTTCTTTACCATCAACAACTTCAAGAACCTGGTCCTCAACGTCTCGCCGCGCTTCATCATCGCCTGCGGCGTCTCAGGCTGCCTGATCACAAAGGGGACGGACCTCTCCGCCGGCCGCTCGGTGGGCTTCGGGGCCTGCCTCGCCGCCATGATGCTCCAGGCGGCGGACTACTCGGCGAAGATGCTTCCGTGGCTTCCCGAGATCCCCTGGCCGGTGGCCCTTCTCATCACCATGCTCATCATGGGCTGCTTCGGCGGCATCAACGGCGTCGTGATCTCCGTGCTGAAGGTCCCGCCCTTCATCGCGACGCTGGGCATGCAGACCATCATCTACGGACTCTGCTCGCTGATCACCAACAACCAGCCCATGGGCGGCTTCAAGAAGACCTACCTGTCGGTGGCCAGCGGATCGCTGGGCCCCATCCCGTACCTGATGATCTTCGCGCTGCTCATCGGCTGCTATTTCTGGTTCCTTTACAACAAGCTTCGCCACGGCAAGTACATGTACGCCATCGGCGGAAATGAGAGCGCCGCCCAGGTCGCCGGCGTCAACGTCCGGTCGACCCTCATCCGGATCTACGTCCTCGCCGGCATGATGTACGGACTCGCGGGCTTCCTCGTGGGAGCCAAGGCGGGCGGGGCGTCCACCGCCACCGGCCAGGGCTATGAGCTGGAGGCCATCGCCGCCTGTACCATCGGCGGCGTCTCCGCCAACGGCGGCGTCGGCCGGATCAGCGGGATCCTCGTCGGCGTCATGGTGTTCGAGATCCTGAAGATCTGTCTCCAGTTCCTCGGAGTGGACCCGGCCTACACCTATATCGCCCAGGGTCTTGTCATCATCGTCGCGGTGGCCCTCGACCTTCGCAAGTATCTGGCGAAGAAGTAAGGACGCGCCATGAAGGTTCTGATCGCGGAAGACGAAGTCCGGATCCGGGAGGGCATCGGAAAGCGGCTCTCCCGGTCCGGAGGCACCTGTGAAGCGGTCAGAGAAGCGGAAAACGGAGCGGAGGCCCGGGCGGCCATCGACGGTATCATCGGCTGATCCGGTAAAACGGATATTCGAATATCGGGCGTTCACAGTGAGGGATGAGCGCCGAAGCGGACAGGGGAGAATCAATCTCCCTTGTCTGCAGTTTACGGGGCGTGTATTATTGTGCCAGCGGGGGACGATCCCCGGGAAAAGAGCGAAGAGGTGTCGGATGGAAAACGGAAAAGTCAGGATAGAGGATCCCTTCTGGCTGCATTACCGCGGCCTTGTGTGGTCCGGCGATATCCAGTCGAGCTTCCCCAGCATGCGCCGCCAGATCGCGACCTGCGTGTCCGGCGCGCTGAATGAGATCTGGAGCTACGGGGAGGACGTGGAGAAAATCCTGGAGAGGTATATCCGCATCCGGGAGAACATGCGCCTCTACGTCAGGGATCTGATGCGTCAGGCCCATGAGAAGGGAACGCCCGTCATGAGACCGCTCTTCTATGACTTCCCGGAAGACGCGGCCGTCTGGGAGATCGAAGACGAGTACATGTTCGGCGGGGACGTCCTGGTGGCGCCGGTGACGGAGAACCGCCAGCGGAGCAGAAGGGTCTGCCTTCCCCTCGGAAAGAAATGGGAGAACGCCTGAACCGGTGAGATCTTCGAGGGCGGCGTCTGGGTCGAGACGGCTTCGCCCCTGGAGCAGATCCCGCTGTTCGCCGCGAACGGGTACCGGATTCCCCTCGGGACGTAAAGGCGGCCTCTGAGGACCGGACGGCGGGACGGAGCGGGAAAGCCGGGACCGGCGAAGCTCTTGAAGATAAGAATGTCCACGCCCGCGGAAAAATGGTAAAATAGCCATGATTCTAAAGAGGAAATGGTTCTTCGGAGAGGGGACTGTCTATGAGGAAGGTCTACGAAAACAAATCGTCACTGATCATCTACTGGATTTTGCGCGTGCTGGTGATCGTGACCGCCGTGCGCTCCATCTTCCGCCGTGATTATGAATCGCTGTTCATCTGCGTTCTGACGCTGTCTCTGCTTCTGCTGCCCAGCTTCCTGGAGCGGCGCCTGAAAATCGAGATCCCCAGTACGCTGGAGATCATTATTCTCGGCTTTATCTTCGCCGCCGAGATACTGGGAGAGATTCAGAATTTCTACATCATCGTGCCCCACTGGGACACCGTGCTGCACACCCTCAACGGCTTCAACTGCGCGGCGATCGGCTTTGCCCTGGTGGATCTGCTGAACCGGAGCGAGCAGTTTTCCTTCAAGCTTTCGCCCCTGTTTCTCGCCATCGTCGCCTTCTGCTTCTCGATGACGGTGGGCGTGTGCTGGGAGTTTATCGAGTATACCGCGGACCACGTCGCCAAAACCGACATGCAGAAGGACTTCGTGGTGGACCGCTTCCGGTCCGTCACCCTGGATGAGACCCGGCAGAACGTCCCCATCCTCGTATCCGACATCTCCGACGTCATCGTCGTCCACGGCGACGGCAGCCAGGAGGCCCTGGGCGTGGGCGGCTATCTGGATATCGGCATAAACGACACGATGAAGGATCTCTTCGTCAATCTGATCGGAGCGGTCGTCTTCTCCATCATCGGATTCTTCTATGTGAAGAGCCGGGGGCAGAAGAAATTTGCCGCGCAGTTTATACCAAAAGTAAAGACGGAGGAGGGCAGTCCCGCGCCTGACCAACGGTCCAAGCGATGAAAAAAGCGAAGAAAATCATCCTGACGGCGCTGTCCGTCGCTGTGCTTGTCATCCTGACGGTGCTGCTGCTTGGGATCTTTAAAACTATCTCGACGGAAGCGGGAAGAATCGCCTTCCGGGACAGGATAACGGAGCTGGGCCCCCTGGGGTGTCTCATGCTGATCGGGCTCAACATCTCCCAGATCTTCCTGTTCTTTCTCCCGGGGGAGATGGTGGAGCTCCTTGCCGGCATGTGCTGCGGGACCTTCGGGGGGCTCGTCATCACCTACGCCGGCGTTTTCATCTCGGCCTGCATCATCTTCTGGCTGATCCGGCGGGTCGGCAGGAAGTCCGCCTACGACCTGATCGGAAAGGAAAAGACCGACAGAATCGAAAAGAGCCGGCTGTTCAACAGCAGAAACGCGGAGAAGATCCTTCTCCTGCTCTTTGTCATACCAGGGACGCCGAAGGACCTCCTGCTCTACATAGGCGCCCTGCTCCCCGTCGAGGCGAAGCGGTTTATCCTGCTGTCGACTCTTTTCCGCTTCCCGGGGATCATCACCTCCACCATCGCGGGGGAGTCCTTCACCAGCGGCAGGCCGCGCACCGCCATCGCCGTCTATGTGGTCACCTTTATCGCGTCGCTGATCATTCTCCGGCATTTTTCAAAGAAGGAAGAGATCCGGGAGATCATCGAGCTCAACAGAGAATAAAAAACGGAGACGGCGAAAAACCATCTCCGTTTTTTGTGCTGCTTACCGCGAGGGCCGGTCCACGCTCTGGCGCATGATGAGGGATGTGGGGACGACCACGTGCGCTCCGACAAATACCTCCAGCTCCGGCAGTGTGGCGGACGCGACGATCATTTTTGCCATCATCTCCTTGTTGGTGTCGACGGTGGACAGCATCGGTTCCGTGTACTGCAGCTGGTCCATATTGTCAAATCCCATCACGCTGATATCCCCGGGCACGGCGTAACCCAGCTCTCTCAGCGCCTTCATGGCGCCGACGGCCAAACGCTGCGGCCTTGCGCGCGCCTGCTTCAGCGGCAGGATCCTGTCCCAGTTTGTGACAAAGGAACACGGACCGCTTGCCAGCTGCCTCTACGGAGCGGTGCTGCAGGGGGATATCCAGGCGATCGCGGCCGTGCAGTCAAAGGCCGCCGAGGAGGCGGTCAACGTTCTTCGCGGCAACAGGCCGTGGAACCAGGTAAACAGGTAAAGGGCGGACGGGAAGAACAGCAACAGAACACAGACAGGCAGAACAGCAGCAGAGCACAGACAGGCAGAAAACAGACAAGGAAAAAACAGGAAGGACAGAAACACAGCACAGACCACCGGAATTCATACAGAAGCGTCCCGCGGCAGAACAGCCGCGGGACGCTTCTGCGTCGGGGGAGACATTACGGCTCGGCGGAAGAACCCATCATCACCCGGATGATCTCCGTATCCGTGGAGCGCATGCCCTCCCGGGCGATGGTGCTCACCGCGCGGATCGTGTTTTCGACGCCCTTCAGCACGATTCCGTCGCCGTTATAGAATTCGCTGTCGTGCATGTACATCTGCATCCCCAGAAGCCCCGCCTCGACGGCGGAGGCGATCTTCGCGGCGCAGCTGGCCTTGGCCCCGTCGCAGAGCATGCCCGAATTGATCGCCAGCGTGTTGACGATCGTGTGAGAGATCTCCTTATAGTGTCCCCCGTACAGATAGCAGATGCCGGCCCCGGCGCCGGCTCCCGCGCTGGTGGCCCCGCAGTAGGCGGAAAGACTTCCGATGCCTGATTTCAGGTGAATCGTGACCAGGTTGGAGACGGCGAGGGCGCGGTACAGCAGCTGCTCGGACACGCCGCACTCCCGCGCGTAGATGATGACGGGGACGGAGGCCGTGAGCCCCTGATTTCCGCTGCCGGAATTGATCA
Source organism: uncultured Lachnospiraceae bacterium (assembly GCA_902773195.1). The sequence continues at coordinate 2,508 of CACYDL010000152.1, read as the reverse complement.
CGACCGGCTTCTCGCAGCCGCTCATCCTCGCGTCCGAACCGGCCGCGGCCCAGGCCTTCGCCCGGTTCTGGACGCTGTTTCCGTAGGAGCGGAGCAGGATTTTTCCGATGCCGGCTCCGTAGCTTCCGCGCAGCCCTTCTTCCGCGATTTCCATGTTCAGACGTATCTGGCGCTCCAGGATCGGGCGGATGTCCTCCAGCTCTACGGTGTCGGCGAAGGCGACGATGTCCTCGACGTTCAGAAGCTCCCTGTTTTCGGGCGCTTCCTCCCGCTCCTCCGGACAGGGCCTGCTCAGCAGAGTCTCGTCATTCCGGGTGACCGAGACGACGTTCGTGTGACTTCCGACGATGCGGACGGAGGCGCTGTCGGATCCGGAATAAACCTTCACCCGGATGTCAAAGACGAGGCCGCTGTCGGATTCGCCCACGGCGATCTCCGTCCCCTTCATGTAGGAATCCAGTCCCGCGATCTGCGCCTCCCCGGCGCGGGAGAGAACCTCAAGCCCGAGATCCGCCTCTCCGTAGAGAAGGCCCGCCGCCACCGCGGTCTTCAGGCCTTTTCTGTTTCCCGAGTGCGGAACGATCACGCTCTTGACATTTTTGATGATGTTCCCGCTCACGGTGAGCTCCGTTCTTTGGGGGAGCGCGCCCAGGGTCTTTCTGGCGAGCGCGCCGGCGTAGGCCACGGCGATGGGCTCGGTGCAGCCCATCGCGGGAACAAGTTCTTCTCTTAAGATATCCAGGTAGACGCTGCGGAGAGAGGCATCCATGACATAACTCCTTTGAAAGCGGCCGCAGAGGCTGTCGGTCTGTCCGTGTGCTGCCGGAGAGACGGAAGCCGGCCGGGTTTGTCTGAAGACTGTCTCCATTGTACACATCCCGCGATCATGTTTCAATGACCGGGGAGAGAAGAACTTCGCACAATTCAGACAGATTTCTTTTCAAGGGAAATTATTATGAAGCTGTTGCACACAATTATTCGGCATTTCCGGGGGGAGTGACCGTCAGCGGTGCGGAAGCCCAGAGGATCTATAAAAAAGTGTACGGCGCAAGTGCGAGGCCGATACATTTCGACTGAAATATCCGGTTTAGAGACATGGAGAGTGCGGAGTCTGTCAGAACGTCCGCACTCTCTTTTTGATTCATTCCGTATAATCGGCGTATCTTCGTTTCCCTGTCAGCCGGCTGTGCGGGGGCTATTTTGACTGTGCGAACAGCCAGTCCCGCAGAGCCCCAATCCGGTAGGCGTAATTAAAAGACGCCATATGTTCCATGCCGTTTCCGCCGTTCAGAACGGTTCCGGTCTCGAAGCGGATCATGTTTGCCGGATATCCGGCTTCGATCATGGCGTTCACCCGGTCATTCTGGGTATCCTCGTCGTCCTGTGCGTCCCAGGTTTCATAGCTGTAGGGCTTCTGATCCCGGTCGAAGAGAGCCATCACTTCATCCTGCCCGCCTGACGCCTTCGCGTCGCCGCCGGCTGTGACATAGAAGAAGGTCTGATCCTCCAGCGCGTCAAGAACCGAGATGTCCCACTGGCCTGACACATAGAGACTTGCCGCGAACAGATCCGGATATTTGCTGTTCAGATAGAGGGAGGACATGCAGCCCATGGACTGTCCGGTGGTATACAGACGGTCCGTGTCAATCCGATAGCTGTCTGTCAGATAACCGATCAGGCCGACCGTTGCGTCCAGCTGCGGGGAAGCGTTCCAGCTGTCGTCGGTCACCGTTTCCGTATAGGCGGGGACCAGGACGAAGGAAGGGTGCTTTGCCTGGTCCTGCCCGTCCGCCCAGACAGCGGCTCCGTAATACTGCTCCGTGATCTGCGCGGCGCTTTTCCCGGCCCCTGTCGCGTCCGGAATGAACATGACCAACGGATACAGCGCTTCCGGATTATCTTCATAGCCCTCCGGAATGAAGAGGCTGTATTCCAACGTAATGCCGGTCTCTTCATCCGTGTAGGTGAACTGTTCGAATTTTGATGCATTTTCGTCGATCACGGACTGCAGGGCCGGATCTGTTTCCGTCTGTCCGCCGCCGTTTCCCATCGGACCGCCTTCTCCGTTTCCGTTTCCGCGTCCCATCGGGCCCCGGCCGCCGTTTTCCGCCCCGCGGCCTTCTCCGGGAAAACCATCAACGGGCATCCCGCCGCCGGAGACGTCTGTTTCCTCCTCCGGGATAACTGCTGTATCTTCTTCCGCACAGGCCGGAACACATCCCAGCAGCATCACTGCCGCGAGAAGCGGCGCAAAGACTCTTTTCAGTGACCTTCTCATCATACGTAACACCTCGCTTTCCTTCTTTGGAGTAATTTGTATAGCGAGCTGCCATTCGCTTTGTCATCTGTCGGAAACAGAATAACGGTGAAATGCAACCATTTTGTGTCCGAATCGTAAGGAAAGCGTGAACGGTTTTTCAATGAACAGTCAAGGATTATGCTCCGCGGGGCAGACAGGACCGGTCTCTGTTTCCGGAGAGATCAATCGTTTTTTATAAGAGATTCGAT
>CACYDL010000151.1 GCA_902773195.1 uncultured Lachnospiraceae bacterium | reverse complement strand
TCGGGCCAGATGGAGGCCTGCACCTCGCCCACGTGCACCCGGCCCAGCAGCAGCATGCACAGGCGGGACTGGCCGACGCCGCCCCCGATGGTATAAGGAAGCTTTCCCTCCACCAGCGCCTTGTGGTAGGGGAGCGCCAGACGGTACTCGCAGTTCGCCGCGGCGAGCTGCTTTCTCATGGATTCCGGGCTGACGCGGACGCCCATGCTGGAGATCTCGAGGGCGCACGAAAGCGGCTCGAACCAGAAGAGGATGTCGCCGTTGAGATTCCAGTCGTCGTAGTCCGGCGAGCGCCCGTCGTGGGGCAGGCCGTCCGCCAGAGGCCATCCGATGTTGCCTACAAATACGGCGCCCTTCTCCTTGGCGATCAGGTTCTCGCGCTCCTTGCGGGTCGCGTCGGGCCACCGCTCCTCCAGCTCCTCCGACGTGACGAAGGCGATCTCCTCGGGAAGACGGTACACCGCGTCGGGCCAGCGGTACCAGACCTCGTGCTCCGTGTGCTTGATCAGACGGAAGATGCTCCGGACGACCTCCTTGAGGAACTCCTGGTTCCGGTCGGATTCGTTGATGACCATCTCCCAGTCCCACTGGTCGACGTAGCAGGAGTGGAGATTGTCGAGATCCTCGTCGCGCCGGATGGCGTTCATGTTGGTGTAGAGACCCTCGCCGGGCCTGAAGCCGTACTCGCCCAGGGCGTAGCGCTTCCACTTCGCCAGCGACTGGACCACGTCGAAGGTTTCCCCGGGAATGGATTTCATGTCGAAGGCGACGGGGCGCTCGACCCCGTTCAGGTTGTCGTTGAGACCGGAGGCCTGGGACACGAAGAGCGGGGCGGAGATGCGCTCGAGGTTCATCTCCTTTCCGAATTCTTTCTGGAACAGGTCGCGGATGAATTTGATCGCGTCCTGGGTCTCGCGGACGGTCATGTGAGGATCGTATCGGTCCGGAAGTATCAGGTTCATGAATGTAGTCCCCCTTTGCGGATGAGCGCGCCCCGCGCCGGCGGAGCGCATCGGCAAAACGGCGGGCCGGAGCCACTTGCGTCTTGTCACTTAAAAAATCAAGCCTTATAATACTACTACTATCCTTTTCTTTGCAACACCGCGCCTTGATCCGGCGGGAATTGACCCCGATTGTACGGAAATCCGTACAGGAATCCCTGCCCGGGATGACCCGGAAAACTTCGGACGCGGCGGGCGGGAAGGACAGGCCTCTTCAGAAAGACTCACAGTTACACCGCAGGAGAGAAAAACCGAATGGATACCATCAAAACGCTGAGCCGGGAAATCAAAGAATTCAAGCTGTCCTCGATCCTGACCCCGGTCACGATGATCCTGGAGGTCATCGTGGAGATGCTGATTCCGCTTCTCATGTCGAGGATCATCGATCTGGGCATCACCCAGAGGGACATGGGGGCCATCGTGAAGAACGGGACGCTGATGCTCCTCTGCGCGCTGATGGGACTGGCCGCCGGCGTCGCCTCGGGCATCTTCGGCTCGCGGGCCTCGACGGGCTTCGCCCGGAATCTCCGCTCCGCCATGTTCCGCAACATCCAGACCTTTTCCTTCTCGAACATCGACAAGTTCTCGCCGTCGGGGCTGGTCACCCGCCTCACCACCGACGTCACCAACGTGCAGAACGCCTATATGATGCTTCTGAGGATGTTCGTGCGCGCCCCGTTCTCGATGATCATCGCCATGGTGATGGCCTTCATCATCAACCGGCGGATCGCCACGATCTACCTCGTCGCCGTGATCTGCCTCGCGGTGGTTCTTCTGCTGCTGATGTCCAGGACGACGAAGTATTTCCGGATGGTCTTCAAGAAGTACGACGCCCTCAACGAGAGCGTGGAGGAAAACGTCAGCGCCATCCGCGTCGTCAAGGCCTACGTCCGGGAGGACTACGAGAAGTCCAAGTTCCGCGCGGCGGCGGAGAACATCTACAATCTCTTCGTGAAGGCGGAGAACAACGTGATCCTGGTCCAGCCGGTCATGATGGGGACGGTCTACACGGTCATCATGCTGATCTCCTGGGCCGGCGCCCACATGATCGTGGGAGGCTCCCTCACCACGGGCGAGCTCATGAGCCTTCTCACCTACTGCATGAACATCCTGATGTCGCTCATGATGATGGCGATGGTGTTCGTCATGGTCACCATGAGCACGGCGTCCGCCCAGCGGATCGCCGAGGTCATCAATGAGAAGAGCTCCCTGACCAATCCGGAGAATCCCGTCCGCGAGGTGGAGGACGGCAGCATCGATTTCTGCGGCGTCGATTTCGCCTACCGGGCGGACAGCCGGGAACCCGTCCTCAAGGGGATCGATCTCCACATCCGTTCCGGGGAGACCATCGGAATCATCGGCGGCACCGGCTCCGCCAAATCCTCCCTCGTCAACCTGATCTCCCGTCTGTACGACGTGACGAAGGGCGAGGTGAAGGTCGGCGGCCGCGACGTGCGCGAGTACGACCTCGATACGCTCCGCAGCCAGGTGGCCGTGGTCCTGCAGAAGAACGTCCTCTTCTCCGGCACGATTCTTGAGAACCTCCGGTGGGGCAAGGCGGACGCCACGGAGGAGGAGTGCCGCGAGGCCTGCAGGATGGCCTGCGCCGACGAGTTCATCGAGCGCTTCCCGGACGGCTACGAGACCGTGCTCACCCAGGGCGGCACCAACGTCTCGGGCGGCCAGAAGCAGAGACTGTGCATCGCGCGGGCCCTGCTCAAGGATCCGAAGATCCTGATCCTCGACGACTCCACCTCCGCCGTCGACACCGCGACGGACGCGAAGATCCGCGCCGCGATGCAGCAGGCGAAGCCGGGGATGACGAAGATCATCATCACCCAGAGAGTGATCTCCGTCGAGCACGCGGACCGGGTGATCGTCATGGACAACGGCCGGGTGGCGGGCTTCGACACGCCGGAGAACCTTCTTAAGAATAATGAGATCTACCGCGACGTCTACGAGACGCAGATGAGCGGCGGCGGCGACTTCGACATCGCCGCGGCCACGGGGGCGGCCGGCGCCGGACAGGGGAGCGCCGCTTCCGGGAAGGACGGAGCGGATTCCCGTGAAAAAACGCCCGCGGGCAGGGCGGACGCGAAGGGAGGTGAGCGCTGATGGCAAAGACGAAGGACGAAAAGACCGTGGGACAGACCATGGCGGCCGGCTCCGGACAGAACCGGAGCGGAAACGCCCCCGAAAACGAGATCCCGAGGGATCACCGGGGCAGGGTGCCCCGCGGCGTGAAGATGCACGTCGACAACGCGGGAGGCATTTTCAAGAGGGTGATGGCCTACGTCATGAAGCGCCACGGCGTGAAGATGGTCATCTCGATCAGCCTCATCTTCGTCAGCGTGCTCGCCAACGTGCAGGGGACCATGTTTACGCGGACCCTCATCGACAGCTACATCGCGCCGATGCTCACGAGCGGGAGCCGGGATTTTACGCCGCTGCTCCGGGCGATCCTGCGGGTCGCCTGCTTCTACGCGGCGGGCGTGCTGGCCTCCTACATCCAGAACCGGCTCATGATCTACGTGTCCCAGGGCACGCTGAGGGATCTGAGGACGGACCTCTTCGATCACATGGAGAGCCTGCCGATCCGCTATTTTGACCAGAATACCCACGGCGACATCATGTCGATCTACACCAACGACATCGACACCCTCCGCCAGATGATCAGCCAGTCGATCCCGCAGTTCGTGAACTCGGTGATCACCATCGTGAGCGTCGTGATCAGCATGCTGATCCTCAACGTGCCGATGACCCTGATCACCATCGCCATGTCCGGCCTCACGGTGTTTGTGACCGGGAAGGTGGCGAAGCTTTCAGGCAGCAACTTCGTCGCCCAGCAGAGAAATCTCGGCCGCATCAACGGCTACATCGAGGAGATGATGCAGGGCCAGAAGGTCGTCAAGGTGTTCTGCCACGAGGACGAATCCATCCGCGAGTTCGACAGCCTCAACGAGGAGCTCTTCGGCAGCGCGAACCGCGCCAACGCCTACGCGACGATCCTGATGCCGATCAACGCGCAGATCGGAAACCTGAGCTACGTCATCTGCGCCATCGTCGGAGGCATCCTCGCCCTCAACGGCATGGCAGGCCTCACCATCGGAAAGATCGCCTCCTTCCTGACCTTCAACAAGAGCTTCAACATGCCGATCAACCAGCTGAGCCAGCAGGCGAATTCCGTGGTCATGGCGCTCGCGGGAGCCGACAGGGTCTTCCGGCTCCTGGACGAGGAACCGGAGATGGACGAGGGCTACGTGACCCTGGTTAACGCGGAGATCGCGGAGGACGGCACCATCACCGAGTCGGAGAAGCGCACCGGCCGCTGGGCCTGGAAGCACTTCCACAAGCAGTCCGACCAGTCCACCACCTATGTGGAGCTGAAGGGCGACATCGTCATGGACGGCGTCGATTTCGGCTATAATCCGGACAAGATGGTGCTCCACGACATTCACCTCTACGCGATGCAGGGGCAGAAGATCGCCTTCGTCGGCTCCACCGGCGCCGGCAAGACGACGATCACGAACCTGATCAACCGGTTCTACGACATCCAGGACGGAAAGATCCGCTACGACGGCATCAACATCAACAAGATCAAAAAGGCGGATCTCAGGAGATCCCTGGGCATGGTCCTCCAGGACACGCACCTCTTCACCGCCACGGTGAAGGAAAACATCCGGTTCGGGAAGCTGGACGCCACGGACGAGGAGATCGTCGCCGCGGCGAAGCTCGCCAACGCCGACGCCTTTATCCGGAGACTCCCCGACGGCTACGACACCCTGCTCCACAACGACGGGGCGAACCTGTCCCAGGGGCAGCGGCAGCTGCTGGCCATCGCCAGGGCGGCCATCGCGGATCCGCCGGTGCTGATTCTCGACGAGGCGACGTCCTCCATCGACTCCCGGACCGAGCACATCGTCCAGGACGGCATGGACGCGCTGATGAAGGGAAGGACGACCTTCGTCATAGCCCACCGGCTCTCGACCGTCAGGAATTCCGACTGCATCATGGTGCTCGAGCAGGGAAGGATCATCGAGCGCGGCACCCACGACCAGCTGATGGAGCAGAAGGGCAAGTACTGGCAGCTCTACACGGGCCTCGCGGTGAGTACGTGATCCGCGCGGCCGGACAGACACGCTGACGGGGCGGAAAAGCCGCCCTGTGTCACCCCGCGGGAAGAAAGCCGTTCCGCGACGCCCGGCAAAGGGTCGGGACGACGTCCCTTCGGGCCCGGAAAGCCGCAGATCTTTGTGGACACGGGGCCCGCGGGTGGGGTATAATTTCCAACAGGAAGCCAATGCGCTTTTGTTCTGCACAGCTACATCATTGTTTCATCGTTTGGGAGGGTTATTCTATGAGCAAAATGTTAAAAAGACTCACGATCATTCTTTTCTCTGCCTTACTGCTTTCCATGACGGCTTCCTCGGTTCCGGCGGACAAGGTCACTCTTGCGGGAGGCGCAAGCAAGGCCAGGGCCGCGGCGATGGGCTCCTATGCCGCCTCCAAGACCTATGTCTGCAGCGTCAAGTCAACCCGCAACGCGTACTGGTACAAGTTTACGACAAAATCCTACCGGGCCTTCTACACGCTGACCGTGAAGAACAACAATATCAACGGCTGGATGTATTTCTACCTGCTGGATCCCTCCGAAGAGACCGTCTGGGACTATTCCGTGCATAACAACCAGTCCAGGTCCGTCAATCTGAAGCTGAAATCAAACAAGACCTACTATATCCGCGTGTCAAACAATAATCAGTACGCGGGATACGTACAGTTCAATCTGGCATCCCGCCGGGACAGAATCTCCGACGTCAAGGGCACGGCCGCTTCCTTCAAGGCGGGCAAGACCTACAACGGCACGATCGACGGGAACTATGACCAGGACTGGTATGTCGTTACGCCGACGGTTACGTCTTATTACACGTTGACAGCCAAGAACCTCAATATCAACGCCTGGACCAGGTTCCGGCTGCTGGATCAGTACGGCGAACAGCTTCTGAACGCCAGCGAGCACTCCAACCAGGAGTACTCCGCCACCACCGGTATCAAGCTGAAAAAAGGAAAGAAGTATTACATCGTCGCCAGCGTAGAAACTTCCGTGGTCGGAAACTTCAGATTTATCCTGAAAAGAAAAGCGTGATTGAATGGTGCCTGCAGAGGGCTTCCGCATGGAATGCGGAAGCCCTCTTTTTTTTATGCCTGCCCACCAGGATCGTACTCCGGGGATGGCAGAATTGTGCCGCCGGATCATTCCTTATCGGCTGTCATTATAAAAAAACATCCAATAAATTTCCCGAAAAACAATTGGCAAAGGCTCGAAGCTCTACAGAATGAACCTCAGCACCAAAAAATCAAACATGATCATGGATGATTTTTGTAAGATCACGGCTGCGAAGAAGCTTCTTCAAGACTTCCATGAGAGCGGGAAAAAAGGTATAATGAATGCGGAGCGAAAGTTTCTGACCACCCATGGATTATTGAGGAGGACACCGACATGAGAAACTGGATGAAAATGATTCCGGCCGCCCTCGGCCTCACGCTCGCGCTTTCTTTTCCCGCCGGAGCGGACGACAAATTTACGGAGTACATGAGCGAGTATTATCACACCGCTCCCTTTGAGGATGGAGAAGACCTTGACATCAACTCCGTCAACGGAACGCTGGAGGCGCTGGGCGTCGAGGCGACGGCCGACGATACCGAGGAAGAAATCATCAAGGGAGGAATCCGCGCCGCCGGTCTCGAGGAGCTTGCCCTGACCTACGTCAACGACGACGTCCCGGACAAGGCGGCCCGGTTCTTCGAGAAGGCCGGACTCACTGAAGAAGTGGCGCAGTACGACTATGACGACGAGTACCTGCCCTACATCGCCTGCGCCATAGATATGGGGCTGCTGGATATCGATGAGGAAGGCTCGGCGGAAGAGCTCATCAATCATTTCCTCTACCGCTGCGCCGAGGCCGGCGGCAAGGCCCGCCACTACATCGGCCGGGTGCAGGACGACGATATTCTCGAGGCCGTAGGCTCCGTCCTCGGCAGCTTCACCATGTTTGACAACCAGGAACTCACGGATCTCGGAACCACGATCGTCCTGGAGGGAGCAGCCACGGGCTACAACCTGAAGTACGAGGGCTACGACGCGCATTTCCTCGCGGATTACACGCTGAAATACGGCCACAGCGACTATCAGCACGCGGTTCAGCTGATCGGCCTGCTGAAGAGCGAGGGCATGGACGCCTACATCCAGATCGAGCCAAAGGTCTCCGTCTATGAGTACCTTCTTGACTGGGGCGATCCCGGTGAACCGACGCCGACCTACATGGTGAAGCAGGTGACCGATGACCGCTATCTCTGCTACGCGGTCGAGTACGACATGATGATCGAATTCGATACGAAGGAAGATAAGGAGGCGTTCCACGGCCTGATCGAGACCTACGCCAAGAAGTACGACGATTCCTTCGACGCCGACGGCAATCTCGTGGAGAAGCTTCTGGCCGGCTCCTGGTGGCAGCCGCTCTACAGCTCGACGACGGAGATGGAGAACGAGGAATTCGGCGAGATGGTCGACAACATCGTCTACGACAAGGACGGCCTGTATTCGATTCATCCCTTCAGCCTCCCGGAGAACTGTGAAAAGATCGCCGAGGTCGTCGCGGAGAACGCGCCGGATCTCGAGGTGAGCCCGGTGACCATCTGGGTGAATCCCGCCTTCATGAGATACACCACGGGAGAGGATTATCAGTGATTTGTCTCATGGGATACACCGCGGGAGGGGATTATCAGTGATCCGCTTCCCGGGGATATGCCGCGGGAGAGGATGGCCGGCGATCCGCCGCATGGGATAAGCGGCAGAAGAGGATGACCGGCCATCGGATAAACGGAAACAGGGCAGAGACCGCCGGCCT
>CACYDL010000150.1 GCA_902773195.1 uncultured Lachnospiraceae bacterium | reverse complement strand
GAGAAGCGCGAGAGGATGGTCCTCAAGGGCGAGCTCACAAGCCCCATCGACCCGAAGCCCTGCTGCCGCTTCGCGGCGCGCTGCCCGTACGCGACGGACAAGTGCCTGGCGGAGGAGCCGGTGCTCCGCGAGCTGAAGCCCGGCCACTCCGTGGCGTGCCACTTCGCGGAAAAATTCATGAAGTAATAAAACCCCGCGGAAACAGGCGGGAGAGACGGAACAGGAAGCAGCGGCTGCTTCCTGTTCCGGCAGTTTCGAAACAGCGGACGGAGAACATCCGGTCCGTTTCATTCCAGCATGAAGCGAGGTTGCCTGCCGATGAGAAAAGTGATCAGAACCCCGGATTTTCCGGTGGCGGAGACAAAACAGGGAAAGCTGCACGGCTTTCAGAGCGACGGCGTGTTTCATTTTTACGGAATCCGCTACGGAACCGCGGAGCGGTTTGAACTGCCGGTCCCGGAGCAGGGCTGGGAGGGCCTGAGGGACGCCAAGTCCTACGGCTACGCCTGCCCGCTGATGCCGGACGCGACGGCGGTGATGGAGACGGTGCGGCACGATCCGGCCGACAGGACGAACCCGATGGCGTCGCCCTTTTCCTCCTTCGAGATGCCCCACGTGTACTGGCCGATGGACGAGCAGTGCCTGTACCTGAACGTGTGGACGAAACATCTGGGCGGAGAGGCGCGCCGGCCGGTCATGGTCTGGCTGCACGGAGGCGGCTATGCCGCCGGATCCGCGGCGGAGATCCCTGCCTATGAGGGGCACAGCCTCGCGGACTACGGCGACGTGGTCGTCGTCAACCTCAATCACCGGCTCAACTGCCTCGGCTTCCTTGATCTGAGCGGCTTCGGGGAAGAATTCCGCTATTCCGGCATCGCGGGCATGGCGGACATCGTCCTGGCCCTTAAGTGGGTCCGCGACAACATCGCTGCCTTCGGGGGAGATCCGGACAACGTGACCGTCGCCGGCCAGTCCGGCGGCGGAGGAAAGGCCGTCAACCTGCTGCAGATGCCGCCCGCGGACGGGCTCTACCGCAAGGTGATCAGCCAAAGCGGCGCCTTTCGGAACCGTCCGGGCATGACCGCCGCCCAGGAGAAGGCGCGCTGGCAGTCGCTGGGGACGAAGACGGCGGAGCTCCTCGGACTTACCCCGGAGACGATCGGGGAGATCCGGACGGTGCCCTACGGGAAGCTGTCGAAGGCGGCGGAGGAGGCCGGCCGCGCGCTGGGCTTCCCGCCCGGACTGATGCTCTTCGAGCCGTCGCCGGTTCCCGGATTTTTCGAGGGCCTGTACAACACGGTCGGCTTCCGGGACGAGGTGAAGGACGTGCCCGTGCTGGCGGGGACCGTGATGGGCGAGTTCTCCTTTATGCACTATCTCGGCGACAAGACGAGGTACAGCGAGGAGGAGAAGAAGGAGATCCTGCGCCGGCACTACGGAGAGGACACCGACCGGGTGATCCGCCTGTTCGAACAGTGCTATCCCGGCGCCGACATCCTCTACGCCCTGAGCGTGGACACGATCTTCCGGCCGGGAACCGTGAGATTCCTCAACGCCCGGTCCATGACGGCGGACGCCCCCTGCTACAATTACCAGATGAACTTCATCGTGCCCTATCTGGGCGGGCTCGCCCCCTGGCACTGCGCGGACATTCCCTTCGTTTTCCGGAACGTGGAGATGGAGCCGATGGCGTGCACGGGATACGGGTACGCCGACCGGGTGCAGGACGAGGTGAGCGGGGCGTGGCTCCGGTTCATGGCGGAGGGAGATCCGTCGACGGAAGAGCTTCCGTGGGCGCCCTTCACCCATGACGGGATGCAGAGGATGATCTTCGCGGAGGAATCCGGCATGACGGACGCCGACGACCGTGAGCTCATGGAGCTGGCGGCGCGGCACGCCGGGGGACCGGTCTGAGAAGGGCCGGCCGGCCGTAGGAAAAACATACGACTACAGGAGGCACAAAGTGACAAACAAGGAAGTGATCGCGGCGTTCTACAAGGAATTCTTCAACGACCACATCATCGAGAGCGCCGAGAAATACGTAAAGGAAGACTACATCCAGCACAATCCGGGCGTCACCCAGGGAAGACAGGGCATCATGGACGGCTTCCGGGAGAAGTTCCGGACGGAACCCACCTTCCACCTCGAGATCAAGATGATGATCGCCGAGGACGACATGGTGGCGGTCTATCTGAAGAACGTCGACCCCGAGGGCCGGACCAAGGCCCGCGTCGTCGATATCTACCGGCTGGAGGACGGAATGCTGGCGGAGCACTGGGACGTGCTGATGCCCTGCTGATTCCGCGCACACCGCCGCAGCGTAAAGGACCGATGCGGCGGAGGAAGCCGGATGACGCGTCACGGCAGGTCAAAATCTGAAAAATATTTTGACCACCTCCTTTTACCTGCTGTCCCGACGTCATTATTTTTGAGCGGAAATGGTGAAAGGACGGAATGTTATCCGCCTGTCCGGCATCTATAATAGAACCATTGGATGGATCCGCCGCGGCCTGTCCGCGGCGTAAGGAACCGGAGTTATTCATACTGATCCCGGAGAAGTCCGGAGAAAGAGGTCAACATGGCAGATTACGAAGCTCAGATTGTTGTTGTCGCCGGCGGTCCGGCAGGCCTTTCCGCAGCGGTCCAGGCCGCGGAGGACGGCGCTGACGTCATTCTCATCGAGAAGAACGCCGCGGTGGGCGGCGCCGCGAACATGGGCATGGGCCCGCTCGCCATCGGCTCCCACTATCAGAAGAGACAGATGATCGACATCACCGTCCAGAAGGCCCTCAACATGTTCATGGAGTACACCCACTACAACGTCGACGGCCGTCTGGTCAAGAGATATTTCGAGCAGTCCGCCGAGACCATCGAGTGGCTCGAGGATATGGGCGTCGAGTTCGAGGGCGCCTACAAGTACTTCACCAAGTCCGAGGCCACATGGCACATCGTCAAGACGGATCAGGGCATCGGCCCGCGCGCCGCTTCCTTCATGAACAAGGCGCTCTACGCCAGAGCCCAGGAGCTCGGCGTCAAGGTTCTCCTTGAGACGCCCGGCAAGAAGATCCTCCTCGACGACGAAGGAAAGGTCCGCGGCGTCCTCGCCACCGACAAGGACGGCAAGGAGATCGAGATCGCCTGCAAGGCCGCCATCATCGCCACGGGCGGCGGTGGAGCCAATCCTGAATTCATCAAAGAGCAGACCGGCTATATCTTCGGCGAGGACATGTTCAACTTCGCGATCCCGGGCAACGTCGGCGACGGCATCCGCATGGCGTGGGAAGCCGGCGGACGCAAGGTCCCGGTCAGAATCGAGCAGGCCGCGAATTTCGAGGGTATCGACGATCTGCCGCAGAGCGTCGCCAACGTCCTGATGCAGCCGAACCTTCTCGTCAACCTCGACGGAAAGCGCGTCATGGACGAGGAGCAGATGCAGAATACGACGTTCCTCAGCAACGCCGCCTCCCGCCAGAAGAAGCGCGTCCTCTACAGCATCGTCGACACCTCCATCGCGAAGTACTACATGAGGAACGGCGTCGATGAGATCAGCATGGTCCGCTTCAATCCGGACTGCTCCGACTTCGTCGAGGGCATCCAGATGGCGAAGGACACGGGAAACAAGGGCCTGTTCGTCGCGGACACCATCGAGGAGCTCGCCGAGCAGATCGGCATCAACGTCGACAATCTCGTCGAGACCGTCGACAACTACAACGACTACTGCGACGGCTACGACGAAGAGTTCTTCAAGAGACCGAAGTATCTCCGTCCGCTGACAAAGGGACCGTTCTACGCGGCGGCAGTCCGTCCGGGCGGCTACGGCACGGTCGGCGGCATCGACATCAACGAGAACTGCGAAGTCCTGAACGAAGAGTTTGACCCGATTCCGGGCCTCTACGCCGCGGGAGCCGACGCCTGCAACCTCTACGACGACAGCTACATGTTCCTGCTTCCGGGCAACTCCATGGGCTGGGCCGTCAACTCCGGCCGTATCGCCGGTATGGAAGCGGCGGAATACATCGAAGAGGACGAGGACTGAAAAACGAAAAGGACCGGCGCCCCGGGACGGGGCGCTCCGGGCGAAAAAACATAAACCAGTAAGCACGGAGGGAAAAAACTATGGCTGTGATTACAGTTGATGGTGTCAGACTCGAAGTGCCGGATGGGAAGAACGTACTTGAATGTGCACTGGATGCGGGAATTTATATCCCGCATCTGTGCCATCATAAGGATCTTCTACCGCTCGGCTCATGTCGCATGTGTATCGTCGAGGTCGAGGGCGAGGACAAGCCGGTTCCGTCCTGCAAGCTCGCCGCCCGGGACGGCCTTGTCATCAACACGCAGACCGACGAGGTCAAACGGCTCCGCATGCTCGCTCTGGAGCTGCTGCTGGCGGGGCATCCCGAGGACTGCTCTACATGTCCGAAATACGGGCACTGCGAGCTGCAGATGCTGATCCAGTACATCGGGCCGAAGACCGGCCGCCTCAAGATGAGGATGAAGGGCTTCAAGGAGGACGACAGGAACCCGCTGATCCTCCACGATATGAACCGCTGTGTGCTCTGCGGCCGCTGCGTGCGCGCCTGCGGCGATCTCCGCGGCGTCAACGTCCTGCAGTACCAGAAGAGAAAGGACCTCGAGGTCTTCACCGGCGCCCTCCACGAGAGACTGCTGAAGGACGCCAACTGCCGCTTCTGCCAGGCCTGCGTCGAGGTATGTCCCACGGGAACGATCCGCGACAAGCTCGCCGATTCGGAGGCGCTGAAGGAGGACGTCGTCGTTCCGTGCCGCAAGGGATGTCCCGCCCACATCGACGTACCGCGCTACATCCGCTTCATCAATCAGGGCGATTACGCGGCCGCCAATGCGACGGTGCGGGAGAAGGTGCCCTTCCCCCACTGCCTCGGCTACATCTGCGTTCACAACTGCGAGACCGAGTGCAAGCACCAGTATCTCAACGAGCCGGTCTCGATCCGCAACCTCAAGAGATACGCCGCCGAGCATGACGACGGCGAATGGAAGAAGCTGGCGTTCCACAAGGAGCCGACGGGCAAGAAGATCGCCGTCGTCGGAGGAGGCCCCGCGGGCCTCACGGCCGCGTATTTCGGCGCGAAGCTGGGACATTCCGTCACGGTGTTCGACGAGTCCGAGAAGCTCGGCGGCCAGCTCCGTTACGGCATTCCGTCCTACCGCCTGCCGCGCGAGGTCCTCGACAGGGAGATCGCCGACATCCTGGAGGCCGGCGACATCACGGTGAAGACCGGGACGAAGGTCGAAAACGTCCCGTCCCTTCTCTCCGAAGGATTCGACGCGGTCTTCGTGGCGGTGGGCACGCACCAGGGCGCGAGACTTCCGCTTCCCGGAAATGATCTCGAGGGCGTCCAGGTGAACACGGACTTCCTCCGGAAATTTGAGGAAGGCACCGCCTCGGTGGGCGAGCATGTGGTCATTCTCGGCGGCGGCAACGTCGCCATCGACTGCGCCGGAGCGGCCTTCCGTCTCGGCGCGAAGACCGTCGACATGGCCTGCCTCGAGGCCTACGACGCCATGACGGCCACGGACGAGGAACGCGCCTGGGCCGAGGAAGAGGGCGTCGTGCTTCACAACTCCAAGACCTTCCCCGAGATCCGGGGCGAGAACGGCCATGTGACCGGCGTCGTGATCAAGAGCGTCGGCAATTTCCGCAAGGAGAACGGCCGCATGATGTTCGACGTCCT
>CACYDL010000149.1 GCA_902773195.1 uncultured Lachnospiraceae bacterium | reverse complement strand
GGTTTTCCCCCTCCCCGCCGGCAGGCGCGGCCGGATAAACCGGCGCGGCGGATGCCTGCGTCAGGGTAAGCAGAAGCGCCAGGCAGATGGCGCGGCGCCTCACCGCCCCGGGAGCCGTCACGAGCTGAAAAAAGTTCCTGTTCACAGCGTATCCTCCTTTATCGCGCGGACGTAAGGCTCCGCTCCCGTCTCTGTCCCCGGAAAGCGCCGGATGGGGCGCCGTTTCATGTAGAACTTCTCATGTAGAATGTATCATGTAGAATGTATCATGTAGAACGGTTCTTCGCATCCCTCATCGGCGGAAGGCGCAGGAACCGCCCGGTCACGCTCTCCGGCGCGGCGGCGATCTCCTCCGGCGTGCCGCAGGCCACGATCCTCCCGCCGAGGACTCCCCCGCCGGGCCCCATATCGACGCAGTAATCGGCGTTCCGGATCACGTCGGTGTCGTGTTCGATGACGATGACCGTGGCGCCCGCGTCGGTCAGACGGCGGAAGACGCGGAGAAGGGTTCGCACGTCCAGGGGGTGCAGGCCGATGGTCGGCTCATCAAAGACAAAGACCGTGTCCTCCTGTCCTCTGCCCATCTCGCTGGCAAGCTTAAGCCTCTGGGCCTCGCCGCCCGAGAGCCGGGGCGTCTCCTCCCCCAGCGTCAGATAGCCTAGGCCCAGGTCGTCCAGCACCTTGAGCCTTCTTTGTACCACGGGGAGATCCCCGCAGACCTCCATGGCATCCCTGACGCTCATCGCCATGAGCTCGGGAATCGAATACGCCTGTCCCCCTCCTCTGGGCGTCCGCCGGACAAGCCACGCCTCCTTCGCGTATCGGGAGCCGCGGCACTCGGGACAGGGGATGTCGACGTCCGGAAGAAACTGGACGTCCAGGCTGATGGATCCCGTCCCGTCGCAGACGGAGCAGCGGAGCTTTCCCGTATTGTAGGAGAAATCCCCCGCCTTTAGGCCCCTTCCTCTGGCATCCGGGGTCCGGGCGTAGATCCGCCGCAGTTCATCGTGGACGTCCGCGTAGGTGGCCACGGTGGACCGTACGTTGATTCCGATGGGCGTCGCGTCGATCAGCTTCACATGGCGGATGCCCGGCGCGGAGACGGACCGCACGTGTTCCGGCAGCCTGAGACGCTCCGCTGTCCTGACGTCTGCCGCCTCGTTCTTCCTGCCTTCCGCTCCTTTGTCCTTCCCGGCCTCCCCTGCCTCGTCCTTCTTTCCTTCCCTTGCCGCCGACGCCTCCAGGGCCGGGATCAGGCTTTCCAGGATCAGGGTGGTTTTGCCGGATCCGGACACGCCCGTGACGGCGGTCAGCCGGCCCTTGGGGATCGACAGCTCCAGCGGCTTCACCGTGTGAATCTGATTCGTCGCAAGACGTATCTCTCCCCGGGAGAACAGATTTCCTTCCGGGATCTCCTGCCGGAAATCCACCGACGTCTTTCCCGACAGGAAGGGGCCGATCGCGGAGACCCCGCTCTGCGCCAGCTCATCGACGGTTCCCTCGGCGACGATCCGGCCTCCGTCCGAGCCGGCTCCCGGCCCGAGTTCGATCAGATGGTCCGCGTGGGACAGGATGTCCGTGTCGTGATCGACCAGGATGACGGTATTCCCGTCGGCGACGAGATCGTCCATCACGCCCGTCACGCCCTCGAGATTGGCGGGATGAAGGCCGATGGAGGGCTCGTCCAGGACGTACATGACGCCGGTGGTGCGGTTTCTGACGGCTCTCGCCAGCTGCATCCTCTGCCTCTCCCCGGTGGAGAGCGTGGCGGCCTCGCGGTCGATGGTGAGATACGAAAGTCCCAGGTCCATGAGCCGCTTCGCCGTATGGGCGTACGCCTCGCAGATGCTGCGGGCCATCGGACGCATCTCCTCCGGCAGAGAATCCGGAACGCCCTTCACCCATTCCGTGAGGTCCGAGAGAGTCATGCGGCAGGCGTCCGCCAGCGAGATGCCCCGGATTCTCGGGGCCCTGGCCTGCTCCGAGAGACGGCTTCCCCCGCAGCAGGGGCAGGGGCCGGTTTTCAGAAATTTCTCCACCCGCTTCATGCCCTTCTCGTCCTTCACCTTGGAGAGGGCGTTCTCCACGGTATACACCGCGTTGTAGTAGGTGAAATCCAGCTCTCCGGCCGTATTGGCCCGCTCGTTGTGAATAAAAAGATGATATTTTTCCGCGGGTCCGTGGAACACGAGGTCCCGCTCCCTGTCCGTCAGCTCCGAAAAGGGAACGTCTGTCCGGATGCCGAGATGGTCCCGCGCGATGTCCTTCATCAGGGACCACATCAGCGTCTGCCACGGCAGGACCGCGCCCTCGTCGATGGACAGCGACTCGTCGGGCACGAGGGTCGATTCGTCCACGGTTCTCACCGTTCCCGTGCCGTCGCATTCCCGGCACGCCCCGGTGCTGTTGAAGGACAGCTCCTCCGCGCCGGGGGCGTAGAAGCGCTCTCCGCATGCCGGGCATACCAGCTCTTTTCCCGCCGCCACCAGGAGGGACGGCGGGAGGTAGTGGCCGTTGGGGCATCTGTGCTCCGCCAGCCGGGAGAACATCAGCCTCAGGTGGTTCAGAAGCTCCGTGCCGGTCCCGAAGGTGCTGCGGATCCCCGGGACGCCCGGCCTCTGGTGCAGCGCCAGGGCGGCGGGAACGTACAGAACCTCGTCCACGTCCGCCTTCGCCGCCTGCGTCATCCGGCGCCTGGTATAGGTCGAAAGAGACTCGAGATATCTCCTGGAGCCCTCGGCGTAGAGCACCCCCAGGGCGAGGGAGGATTTTCCCGAGCCGGACACGCCCGCGATTCCCACAATCCGGTTCAGGGGAATGTCCGCGTCTATGTTCTTCAGGTTGTGGACCCTGGCGCCGCGGATCCGTATCGCCTTCGGGGACTCTTCCCGTCCGCGTCCGTTCCCGCCTTCCGCCTCTGTCCTTCTGCCGTTCTCCGTCACTCTGTCTTCTCCCGTCCTGCCGTCTTCCTGGGTCATGCTGTCCTCTTCCGTCAGTGCACCTTCTCCGTCATCCGGTCTGATCCGTCTTCCGGTCTTCTCCGTCATCCGGCCGGCTCCGTTTTCCGGTACTCTCCCGTCACTCAGTCCTTCTCCCGGGCGGTATAGTCGCCGCTCTTCCCGCCGGTCTTTCTGACCAGGCGGATTCCCTCTATTGTCATATCCTTCTGCACCGCCTTGCACATGTCGTAGACGGTCAGCGCCGCGGCGGAGACCGCGGTCAGGGCTTCCATCTCGACGCCGGTCTCTCCCCTGCACTTCACGAAGGAACGGATCGCGACGCCCGCAGGCTCCTCCTGCAGCGCAAAGTCGATGTCGACGCCGGTCAGACGCAGCGGATGGCACATGGGGATGAGATCACCGGTCCGCTTGGCCGCCATGATGCCGGCGACCTGGGCCACCGCCAGCACGTCTCCCTTGCGGAGGCTTCCCTCCCGGATCATCGCGAGGGTCTCCGGGGCTAAGGCGACGAAGGCCTCCGCCTCCGCGGTCCGGAGAGTCTCCTCCTTGTCCGAGACGTCCACCATCCGCGCTCTTCCCTGTCCGTTGAAATGGGTCAGTTCCTTCTGCATCCTGTGTCCTCTCTTTCCGGCCGCTGTCAGCCGCCGATCCCGTTCATGTTTCGCCCCGCCCCGGAGCGGTATCCGCGGCCCAGGGGCCCGTGGGAGGCCGGCTTGCGGAGAATCGCTTCCCGGAGCGCCTCCGTGAGCGCCCGGCCGTGCAGGGAAGAAATATCAAGCTCCTCCCCGGAATGCAGGCAGGTCTTCAGCTTTCCGTCGGCCGTCAGCCGGATCCTGTTGCAGCTGCGGCAGAAGTCCCGGCTGAGCGGCGTGATGAGCCCGATCGTGCCCTTCCATCCCGGCACGCGGTACAGGCGGGCCGTCCCGTCGGCGCCTGTCTCCTCCATCTCAGGCATTCTTTCGGCGACCGTGCTGCACGGAATATACGCCGATTCCGGAAAAACGGGACTCCCCACCGGCATCAGCTCGATAAAGCGCACCTCGTAGGGATGGTCCCTCGCCAGTCCGGCCAGCGCCTCGATTTCGTCGTCGTTGAAGCCTCCGATCAGGACGGCGTTCAGCTTGATCGGAAAAAAACCGGCCTCGCCGGCCGCCCGGATTCCTCTCAGCACGTCCTCCAGTTCCCCGGTTCCGCTGATCCTTCTGAATTTCTCCGGATCGAGGGTGTCAAGGCTGATATTGACGCGCTGAAGGCCGGCCCTCCGAAGCTCCTCCGCCATCTTCGGGAGAAGGATGCCGTTGGTCGTCATGCTGATATCCTCGATCCCCGGGACGGCGGCGATCATCCTGACCAGCTCCGCGACGCCGCGCCTTACGAGAGGCTCTCCTCCCGTGATCCGCACCTTCCGGATGCCGAGGGACGCCGCGGCCGCCGCCGTCTCCGCCATATGCTCCAGCGTAAGGATCGCCTCATGGCTTTTAAATTGAAATTCCGCGGTCCCCATGCAGTATCTGCAGCGCAGATTGCAGCGGTCCGTGACAGAGATCCTGAGATAATCGATCTCTCTTCCGAAGCAGTCCCGCATTTCACACCTCGTCCGGCTCCGTTTCAGCCGATGATGACATACGCGCCCGCCGCGTCCTTAAGGCCCGGGCAGACCGCGCCCGCCGCGCCGCCCGTTCCTGCTCCCCGGGCAGGATCGCGCCGTTTCTTTGTTCTCAGCCGTGCAGCCTCCTGCTGATCCGCCAGCGTATCAGCGCGGCGGAGATGATGATGCCGTATCCGACGACGCTCAGGGCGTCCGGCACCGTGCCGAAGATCAGGAAGCCGAGAAGGGAAGCCCAGAGGATCTGGGAGTAGTCGAAGACCGAGATCTCCCGCGCCGGGGCATAGCGGTACGCCGCCGTGATGGAGAACTGTCCTCCCGCGGCGGATAGCCCGGCGCAAAGAAGCATCAGCGTCTGGCGGAGCGTCATCGGATGATAGTCCGCCAGGACAAAGGGAAGGACGGTCAGCAGGGAGAACACGGAAAAGAACAGCACGATCACGGCGCTGCGCTCGCCCTGCATTCCCAGCTTCCGCACAAAGGTGTAGGCCGTCCCCGCGAAAAAGCCTCCCGCCAGACCCACCAGCGCCGGAAGAGACGCGATGCCCGCCGTGGGGCGGATGACAAACAGGGCCCCGGCAAAGGCGGCGATGACGGGGATCCACTCGATCTTCTCCGGAATCTCCTTCAGAAGGAAGACCGACATGATGATCGCGAAAAAAGGCGACAGCTTGTTCAGCATGTTCGCGTCGGAGATAATCATGTGGTCGACGGCCCAGAAATTGCACAGAATCCCCAGCGTGCCGAACAGGGAGCGGAGCACCAGGCCGCCGACGCAGTCTCTTCTGACAGAAAATCTCTGCTTCGACCGCAGAAGGGCGGCCGCGGCGAAAACCGCGGCGATGAGATTTCTGAAAAGGCTCTTCTGTATCGTGGGGACGTCCCCCGCGAGCTTGATGAAAACCGTGAGCAGCGCGAAAAAGAAGGCCGCCAGCAGGATACAGAGGATTCCCCTGAAAGAATTGGTTTTCTTCGTTCTGTCAGTCAATATTCTTCGCCCAAAGCCCGTGCAGGTTGCAGTACTCATAGACGGCGGAAGGCTTTTCGCCGGCGGTGCGGAACGTGGCCTTCGGTTCGTCGCCGGGCCTGAAATACTTCATCTGGACGCCGTTCTCCGTCTCGAGGCAGAGGAACTGAATGTAGTGGGCGTCCAGCATCGGATGGATCACCGACCCGACCTGTGCGGTCACGGTATCCCCTTCCACCCTGACCTCGGGGATGTGCTTCTCAAAGGCCGCCTCCGTGTGGTTCGGCTCCAGCTCCGTCATGGTCTCGCCGCAGCATTTCGGCGTGCAGGCCGTCTTCTCTCCGATCAGCATCACAAAATTCCCGCAGCCGCCGCAGCGGAAAAATCTCGTCTTTCCCATACTGTTCCTCCCTATTCTGCCTGAATGACCGCGCCGGATGAGCCCGGCGCCTGAAGTCCTGTACCGCTCCTATCATACCACAATTCCCGGTGCCTGAAAATCGCGCCGGCGGATCG
Organism: uncultured Lachnospiraceae bacterium; assembly: GCA_902773195.1. The sequence goes on along the minus strand of CACYDL010000149.1, from coordinate 4,676 downwards.
CGGGACATAAAAAAACCGCATATCCGCGAAAACGCCTGGCTTTCACGGTTATGCGGGATTCAGTTCCATGCCGGCGGTGGGACTCGAACCCACACGATCTTTCAATCGGCAGATTTTGAGTCTGCTTCGTCTGCCAATTCCGACACGCCGGCCTGTTCCGGACGGACATATGCAGCCGCCGGGACTTCAACGAGTTGTATTATAACTGATCCGTCAGATTTCCGCCATAAGATCTTTGTAGATCGGAAGGTTGCTGAAGGTGGCGAAATAGTCCGCGGGCGTCTCGGCCCTGCGGATCAGCTCGAAGCTGCCGTCCTCCCGGAGAAGGACCTCCGAGGACCGGAGCTTGCCGTTGTAGTTGTACCCCATGGCGAAACCGTGGGCGCCGGTGTCGTGGATATAGAGGACGTCGCCCATCTCGATCTTCGGCAGCATGCGGTCGATCGCGAACTTGTCGTTGTTCTCGCACAGGGAACCGACGATATCGTAGATATTGGTGTACGGGGCGTACTCCTTGCCCATGACCGTGATGTGGTGATAGGCGCCGTACATCGCCGGTCTCATCAGGTTGCAGGCGCAGGCGTCTACGCCGATGTAGGACTTCATGATGTTCTTTTCGTGGATCGCGGTCGTCACGAGCGCCCCGTAGGGGCCGGTCATGAAACGGCCCATCTCGGTATAGATCGCCACGTCGCCCATGCCGGCGGGAACCAGGACCTCCTCATAGGCCCGGCGCACGCCGTCGCCGATCTCGAGAATGTCGTTTTCCGGCTGGCCCGGCTTGTAGGGAATCCCGATGCCTCCGGAGAGATTGATGAAGGAAATGTGGCAGCCCGTATCTCTCTCCAGCTCGACGGCCAGCTGGAACAGCAGCTTCGCGAGCATCGGATAATAGTCGTTTGTGACGGCGTTGCTGACGAGGAAGGAGTGAATGCCGAACTCCTCCACCCCGTTCTCCTTGAGGATCCGGAACGCCTTGAAGATCTGATCCGTCGTCATGCCGTACTTCGCGTCGCCCGGCGTGTCCATGATGCCGTTGGACACCTTGAAGACGCCGCCCGGATTGTAGCGGCAGCACATTTTCTTCGGGAACTGTCCGACGGCCCGGGCGTAGCTCTCGATCATCGTGATGTCGTCGAGGTTGATGATCGCGTTCATCCCGGCCGCATAGGCGTACTCCTCGTCCGGCGTGTCGTTGGACGAGAACATGGTCATCTCGCCCGCATTGCCGATGGCCTTGGCAAGCATGAGCTCCGTGAGGGACGAGCAGTCGCTTCCGCAGCCCTCCTCCCGGAGGATATTGAGGATGACGGGGTTGGGCTCCGCCTTGACCGCGAAGTACTCACGATACCCCTTATTCCAGGAAAAGGCCCGCTGTACGAGCCTCGCGTTCTCGCGGAGACCCTTCTCGTCGTAGATATGGAACGGCGTGGGGATCTCCCGGATGATTTCGTCCAGTTTCTCTTTGGTAACAAACGGTGTCTTCATAATGCTCCTCGCTGAAAATATCAGACGCGGCCGATAATCGTCACGTCAGGTCGGCGTGATATGAACGTGTGTGTAGAGATGGTCCATGCAGTACTCGTGATCGCCGGAGCACTTCGAGCAGTAGCGGAACTCAAGGTCGGGATCAGAGACATCCGTACGGCCGCAGACCTCGCAGCGGTGCCGGACGCCCGGCATGTCGACGATCTCGGCGCCCCCCGATCTCCGGGAGGGCGGGACGGCGCTTCTTCCCGCCTGTTCCACCGATCTTCTGAATTCCCTCTGCCGCCTCTTCTGTTCCGGAGACATCCGGAAGCCCCGGCGCATGCTGAAGAAAAAGATCACGAAATTGGCCAGAGCCGCGGCCACCGCGATCACATAGATGTAATACAGCGGCGCCGAAAGCTGCACGGCGGCGCGTATATAGCGCACGCAGTCGTAGACGATGAAGGCGGCGTAGACCCAGCCCAGATACTTCATCTTCATAGGAATGACGAACATGAGCAGGACCGTCGCCTCCGGGAACGTCGCGGAGTAGGCGAGCAGAATCGACATGCAGATGTTGTACGTCGTGAAGAACATGCCTGTGGCGCTGCCCACGACAGAACCGGGATAGAATCGTGAAAAAGCCAGATAGGTGATAAACGCGGCGGCGATGGAGATGATCATGCCGCCGAAAATGTAGATATTGTATCTGGCGTCTCCCCAGGCCCTCTCCAGCATCGTGCCGATGCTGAGGTAAAAGAACAGCATGATGATGGTAAAAATATCGATGCTGTTCGGCGGGATGATGACCCAGGTAATCAGCCTCCACACCTGCCCGTGCAGGATCTCGTATATGTTGAGAGACATATACTGCGCCGCGTTGGGGCTGGCCAGCTGCAGGATATATCCGAGAACGAAGCACCCGATCATGACGCCCGTCAGATGGGGAACGGCTTTCCCGCGGAGCTTACGTTCCAGATTCTCTAAAAACCTGTTCATATCTGTTGTAACCCTCCAGTTTTTCCATTATAAGAAATCTGTGAAAACGTGTCAATTGCATCTTGCCATGGTATAATACTCTCCGTCTTTCCATCGTTTGCGCACCGCTTCATCCGCAGTAAGGAGGTTCTCATGGCGGGATCATCTTTCGGAACCATATTTCGCGTGACCACCTGGGGCGAATCCCACGGCCCCGCGCTGGGCGCCGTCGTGGACGGCTGTCCCGCGGGTCTTCCTCTTGCGCCGGAGGACTTCGTCCCGATGATGCGCCGGAGGCGGCCCGGCGGAAATCTTATGTCAACCTCCCGGGTCGAGGAGGACGCGGTCGAAATCCTGTCGGGGGTATTTGAGGGCGTGACGACGGGGACGCCCATCCTGCTTCTCATCCGAAGCACCGGCCAGCGCTCCTCCGACTACGGCCCGATCGCGGAGGTCTTCCGCCCCGGGCACGCCGATTTCGGCTTCAGCGCCAAGTACGGCGTCCGCGACTACCGGGGAGGCGGCCGTTCCTCGGGCAGAGAGACGGCGGCCAGAGTCGCGGCGGGGGTGATCGCCGAGAAGCTCCTTGCCTGCGCGGGCATCACCTTTGAGACAGAGGTGACGTCCGTCTGCGGCGTCCCATTCCGGGAGGCGGACGATCTGATCCGGGAGCTCCGGGCGGCGGGCGATTCCGCCGGCTCCGAGGTCCTGTGCACGGTCCGCGGCCTTCCCGCCGGGATCGGAGATCCGGTCTTCGACAAGCTGGACGCGAATCTCGCGAAGGCCCTTTTCTCCATCGGGGCCGTCAAGGCCCTGGACATCGGCGACGGCAGGGAGGCCTCCCTTCGGCGCGGTTCCGAAAACAACGATCCCTTCACTCTGCGGGACGGAAAGGTCGTGACAGAGACCAACCACGCGGGGGGCATCCTCGGAGGCATCAGCACAGGCGGCGACCTGGTTCTCCGGGTGAGCTTCAAGCCCACGCCGTCCATCTCGCTTCCCCAGAAAACCGTCGACGGAAACGGCGGGGAGCGCGAAATCGAGATCGGCGGACGCCACGATCCCGTGATCGGCCCCCGGGCCGCCGTCGTCGTCGAGGCGATGGCCGCCGTCACGGTCCTGGACGCCATGCTTCTCAACATGTCCGCCCGGCTGAGCTCCTTTGAGGACTTCTACCGCCCCGGCGGAGACAGGCCCGGCCGGAAAGCATAAAAAAGCGGAGACGCCGCCCGCAGGCAGTGTCTCCGCCGTTTCTTTACTGAAGTCCGAGTTCTTCGGCAATTCTCCGGTTGGTGTCCGGCTGGACGGGAATCAGCATCTCGCCCTGCCCGGTGTACAGACCGTCGTAGGGCACCCGGCTCTGAACGAAATCGTATTGGATCATCTCGGGAACCTTCGCGGCGAGAGCGGCGATGGACGCCGCGGAAAAATCGTGGCGGATCAGCGTGAAGGCCGACATCGCGAAGGAGACCAACTCCTCTCCGCTCATCGAGCTCAGCTTCTTCGCCGCCGAGGTGAGCACGCTCCTCTGTCTCTCGGTGCGCTCATAGTCGTTGTTCCCCACGAACCGGATCCGCGCGTAGCCGACCGTCTGATAGCCGTCGCAGACATAGGTCCCGCCGCCCGGGAAGAGATGCGGTTCCGGGTCGTCCCCGACGATCCCGGCCATATCCAGGATCAGCCCGTTGGCCAGCTCCGCCTCCTCATCGGAAAGCGTGATCTCGATCCCTCCCATGGAATCCACCGTCCCGATCATGGAGCGGAAATCGGCGCAGGCGTAATTGTCGATCTCCACGCCGTAGTTGGCCTTCAGCGTACTCACAAGGAGATCGGCGCCGCCGACGGCGTAGGCGGAATTGAGCTTGTTCAGGCCGTTCCCCTCGATCTCCGCGCCGAGATCCCGCATGAAGGACATCATCGTGATCCTGCGCGTGTTGTGATTGACGGATATCAGGATCATGGAATCCGAGTTGCCGTTCCACGAGGCGTCCCTTCTGTCGACGCCGATCAGGAGAAGGTTGTAGATGCCGTCCTCATCGGCCGTGTTGTCCGAGATCGCGTCCTTCACGGATTCCAGCAGCGATTCCAGCGGGTTCTCCCCGCCGGCTCCGTCCGCGGATTCCGAGGCGTACGCCCCGCGCGTCCCCGGGATGAGCACGAGCGCCGCGAGCAGAAGCGCCGCAAGCACCTCAAACATCTTTCGTCTGACAGATCCGTTCTTTGTGTCT
>CACYDL010000148.1 GCA_902773195.1 uncultured Lachnospiraceae bacterium | reverse complement strand
GGCTTCCCCGTCGTACACCGTTCCGACAAAGACGCCGTATTTGTTGTGCCAGCGGATATAGTCGTCCCCGAGCGTCGCGTCTCCGTCCTCAGCCACAACGGTGAACACGTCGAAGAGATTGTCCGCCGCATCCCTCTCCACCTCAAAGAAGCTGACCGAGGCGGAATGCCCGTTTGTGAAATCGTGGAAGACCAGCGAATCGGCCTCTTCCGCCTGCTCGTCGAGGGTGTCGGGCAGGGCGAGATGGAGGTTGTGGCTCTCATAGAAGAGATCCTGCATCCCATAACCCGGCGCGCCGTATTCCGTCCGGACGGATTTCCGCGGGGGCCGGGATCCGCTCTTCCACTTGCCCCCCTCGATGAAGCGGCATCGGATCAGCTCGCGGAGTTCGCCGAAGACAAAGCCGTATTTTTCGGGATAGCGGAACTCCGCCTCGACCATGTACTTCGATCCGAAGCCCGTATAGGAGAAGGTAACCGTCCCGTCCTTCTTCGTCTCCGACGTCATCCAGTCCTCTCCGACGGCGAGGATGGTGTTGTTCGGGCTGTTTTTCATGAGGGAAATCAGCTCATCGATGTTCCGGTACGGATTGAACTCCAGCTTTACGGAGAGGGACGCGGCGCTCCGCTTGTCCGAGATGATCACGCTCTGATCCTCGAACGCCTTCATTTCGGTCAGCTGGGCCGGGTAAAATATGAGACAGTCCGCCGCCTCCATGAAGTAGACGGCGTGATTGTGATTGTAGTCGTCCCGGTCTTTTGCGTAGGGCTCTGCGACTCTCGCGGCGGTCACGGCGGACGCGGCTACCGAAGCGGCTTTGCGGATGACCGTGGTTTCCGGGCTTTTTTGGGCGTTTGTACTCCCGGTCCGGGCGGCGATCCGATCGCGCGGGACCTCGGCCCTTACGTTCTTTTCTCCTACGGTCACGTAGACATAGACGCTGTAATCGTTCAGGACTGCCGTATAGGCGGTGTCGCCCGTGACGCCGGCTACGACGGAAGGGGACTCCTTTTTGCTCGGGTAAACGTCGATCTCCGCTTTGCGCGCATAGTCGTCGCAGACCGAGAGGATCACCGGAATATCGTCGTCCTCCGCCTCATAGAGGTACGTGCCTTCCTCGTCCTCGTCCTCGTCCGGCGTGAGCGCGGGGACTTCGACGGCAAGCCGCTCGAGAGTGACCCCGACGTCTTCCGGAGTCTCCGGATTCACGGGAAGCACGTCCACATAGTCGGGATAATCGTCTGCCCACAGCCAAAGCCCGCAGAATCCCAGCGAAAGCGCAATGAGAATCAGCAGAACAATCAGTACGATCAGTCCGGTTTTCTTTTTCTTTTTCGGGGGCTGAATGGGGAACGGTCCGGTGTATGGCGTTCCCTGGGGATACGGTGTCGGATTCTGCGGTCCCTGCCGAGGTCCGCCGGTCGGTTGATTCTGCATACTGGTACACCCTCCGTGCGCATTCCGTGTTTAATCATATTTTACTCTATCGGGCATAGTTTGTCAATACGCTCACAATAAATAGGGGGGGCTTTGCCGTTTGCCGGAAACAAGATATGGGACGAAGCGGAGCGCGATAAGCTCATCGGCTTCATCCGAAAGAATCCCGGCGGGTATCTTTTCGGATCATCCGCACAGTTCGCGGCATTGGTTCTCGATCGGGGCGGAAGCAATCCATATCATGTCTGATGCGTCGCAACAGGTTATAGAGATGGGACTGTCGCATCCACTTCAGAAAATGCCCTTTAATTTTGTTTGCTCAAGGTTAAGCCCCCATTCGTTCAGTCGTTCTCCGGATGGATGTGATCGGATATATTGTACCATATCACAGGGCCGTACGCAAGGGGAGGACGAATAAAGGGCGGTGTCAGTTTTCCGCTGCGCATGTTGCGGGGCTTTTTCGAGAAAGAAATCTCCCTTATCCTTGTCGCTGCTTCCGAACAGGGCGGCAGATAGACGGAGCATGGCATAGTGTGCCATGTGAAACGCCCACCTCGTCAGTCTCTGAGACACGCCCGCGCCTCTGAAAAACCAACGGATCCTATTGAAAGAACGGGCATACTGTGATATAATGAGGCCGATGAAATGACCGAATGACAAAGGATATGCCTGTGTGCGTTGGTATGCTGTTCCGTATCCTTTTCATACGGACGGAGGCGCAGGGATTATCATGCAGAGAATACTGATCGTCGAGGACGACCGGGCGATCATCGCGGCGCTGGAACAATATCTCAGGACGGAGGACTTTGATCCGGTATCCGCGACGGGCGAGCGCGAGGCAGTCCGGCTGATGGACGCTTTTTCCCCGGATCTTGTGCTGATCGACATCTCCCTCGCGGAGGGCGACGGTTTTTCCGTGTGCCGGTGTGCGAAGGAGAGGGGGATTCCCGCCGTCTTTCTCACAGCGTCCGGGGACGAGAACAGCGTTGTGGAAGGGCTGGATCTGGGGGCGGACGATTACATCTCCAAGCCCTATCGTCCGCGGGAGCTGGTCTCGAGGATCCGGTCCGTCCTGCGCAGAAACGGCAAGGGGCAGAGCGTCGTGAAGCTGGGCGGCGTCTCGGTCGATACGGACAAAGGGACCGTGAAGAAGGACGGCGAGGTCCTGCCGCTCACCGCCCTCGAATTCAAGCTCCTGATGGTGTTCGTCAACAACCGGGGAAAGCTGCTCTCGAGGACCCGTCTGCTCGACGAGATCTGGGACGTCGGCGGGGACTTCGTGAACGACAACACATTGACCGTCTATATCAAGCGGCTCCGGGAAAAGATCGGGGACGACCCCGCCGGGCAATCCGTCATCAAAACCGTGCGGGGCCTCGGGTACAGGGTGGACTGAGATGAAGCTCCTTAG
>CACYDL010000147.1 GCA_902773195.1 uncultured Lachnospiraceae bacterium | reverse complement strand
TTCGACAAGTACGGCGTCGATTATCCGACCGACGACTGGACATGGGAAGACGTCCGCGACGCCGCGGCGGCCATCACGGAAGCCGGCGCTGCCGACGGCATCTACGGCTACGCGATCAACACCTCCAACAACCAGGACGGCTGGTACAACCTGGTCTATGATTACGGCGGACAGATCATCACCGACGACCACAAGGGAACGACGATCGGCTCCGAGGAAGGAAAGGCCGGCATGGAGATGATGCGCCAGATCCTCGAGGTCGCCTGCCCGCAGACGACTGTGGCCGAGACCGGCACGGACTCCCTGTTCAAGTCCGGACTTGCCGCGATGATCACACAGGGCTCCTGGATGATCAACACCTTCTACACCGCTGAGAATTCCGCTGATTACGCGTGGGCGATGCTTCCGTACGCCGATGTCAACGGCAACGGCGCCTGCGACGAAGGCGAGCGCTACTCCGCCTACAACGGACTCGGCTGGGCCGCTTCCTACAACACGGCTGATCCGGATGCCGCCTACAGCCTCATCTCCTGGTTCTGCAACGAAGAGAATCAGAAGAAGCAGGCCGAGCTCGGCGTCACGATGGCCGGTATGCCCGGTGTCTCCGAAGAGTTCGCGAACGCTTTCGAGGGCATGGACGTCTCCGCGTTCACACGCATTGAAGAAGAAGGCTCGCTGTTCTTCCGTCCGTACACCCGCAACACGACCGTCTGGGAAGACGCCCTTCAGCAGAACGGCGCGTTCCTTGACGCGTGGCTGAATCCGACGGATCCCGAGGTCATGGCGAAGGCGTGCGACAACGCCCAGGCCATCATCGAAGAGGCGATCGCCAACGAATAATCCTGACAGGTGAGCTCCGCCGCGGGGCGGAGACGGGCCGGAACGCCGCTCCACACGGATTCCGCCCGACACAGATTTAAATGCCGGAATGCGGGGTGGGCATTGCCGCCTGCCCCGCATTTGATTTTGAAGGCATTCCGATACAATCATTTCATTCCTGATCCGGAGACGATCCGTGAGGGGGAAAGGGGGAAACCTGTTTGGGAAAGAAAATGACGCCCACGGAAAAAAGTGAGGCAAAATGGGGGCTTCTTTTCGTCGCTCCCACCATCATCGGCCTCATCGTGCTGAATATCTATCCGATTATCAACACGGTGTGGCAGTCGTTCTGCAAGACCGGTGACTTCGGAAGAGGAAACATCTTCATCGGCCTTGCCAACTACCAGAAGGCGCTGGTGTCCGCCGAAATGTGGCAGGCGCTCTGGAATACCGTCAAGTACGCGCTGATCGAGGTTCCGTTCGGCGTCGTGATCGCGCTGCTTCTCGCGGTGCTCCTCAACAAGAAGATCGCCGGCCGCTCGGTCTACAGAACGATCTTCTTCCTGCCGATGGTCTGCGCCCCCGCGGCGGTGGCCATGGTCTGGAAATGGCTTTACAACACGCAGTTCGGACTTCTCAACAACATCTTCCACGCGAAGATCGCGTGGATCTCCGATCCGAGGATCGCGTGGATCTCGATCGGTATCATCGGCGTCTGGTCGATTATCGGTTACAACATGGTTCTCTTCATCGGAGGACTTCAGGAAATTCCGGGCGACTACTATGAAGCCGCGGATATCGACGGAGCCAGCGGCGTGCGCCAGTTCTTCTCGATCACCGTTCCGCTTCTGAGCCCGACGACGTTCTTCATCGTTCAGACCCGTATCATCGGCGCGCTGACGATCTTCGACCTCATGTTCATGGTCATGGACAAGACGAACGTCGCGCTGCCCAAGGTACAGTCCATCGTCTATCTGTTCTACCAGTACGCGTTCACCAACGGCAACAAGGGCTACGGCGCGACGCTGGTGGTGATCCTTCTCGTCTTCATCATGCTGCTGACAGTCATCCTGCAGAAGGTGGAGAAGAAGGTCGTCTATCATAATTAAGGAAAGGAGGATCCCTATGGAAAGCGCAATTGCCAAGGCAAGAACAAGAAAAGCCCTGACACACGTCATCCTGATTCTCGTCTCCTTCATTATGCTGGTGCCGTTCGCATGGATGATTCTCACGGCGCTGAAGACGACTCAGGAATCGATTTCCGTCAACCCGTTCTATATTTTCCCGCACAACGGCTGGCACTGGGAAAACTTCGCGACGGTCTGGAAGAGCTACAACTTCGTCATTCTCTATAAGAATACGATCCTCATGATCTTCTTCCGCGTCGTCTGCGCGTGCCTCACGGCCACGATGGCGGGCTACGCCTTCGGCCGTCTGAACTTCCCGCTCAAGAAGGCCCTGTTCGCCCTGGTCCTGATCCAGATGATGGTTCCGGGACAGATCTTCATCATCCCGCAGTACCTGATGATGTCGAAGGCGGGCATGCTGAACACGACCTTCGGCCTGGTATTCCCGGGTCTGGTCACGGCGTTCGGCACCTATCTTCTGAAGACCGGCTACGAGGGACTTCCCAAGGACCTCGAGGAGGCGGCGATGATCGACGGCTGCAACGTCGGCCAGAGATTCCTTCACATCATGATGCCGCTGACCAGAAGCTCGATGGTTTCTCTCGGCATCTTCACGGCGGTGTTCGCGTTCAAAGACCTGATGTGGCCGATGATCGTCTGCACCAACGCCAACACGACGACCCTTTCCGCGGGTCTTGCCAAGATGCAGGGCCAGTACGGAAGCGAATACCCGACGATGATGGCGGCGGCGACGCTGGCCGTCCTGCCGATGGTCATCATCTACGTGATCTTCCAGAAGCAGTTCGTCGAAGGTATCGCGACGTCGGGCGGCAAGCTGTAAATCAGATCATTCCGGGAGGCGGCGGAGATGCGGTCCCGTTTTGCGGGAGCGCGCGGCGCTCCGTCCCGGGGAGAAAGAGGAAAAGACGGATCACGCAGGACAGGGGCATCCCCTGTCCTGCGGTCATATGAGGACGCTTCATGAACGATTTTCGCGAGAGGCTCGGACGGTGGCTCGCGGGCGAGAGGAAAAAGCTCGAGGGAAAGACGCTGCCGCAGAAGGCGGGCTATATCATCGGCTACTACTGGCTGTGGATGACAGGCGCGGCGGTCGCGGTCTCACTGCTCGTCTTCGCGGTGTACCGGGCCAATTTCACCGTGAAGGACTACTGGATCTACGGCATCATGGCCAACGCGTCCCTGACGGGATCCGGGCCGAACGAGATCCAGCGGGACTTTACCCTCTACGGCGGGTACAATCTCCGGGAGAAGAACGTTCTCTTCAACACCGCCAGCTGGTTTGACCCGACGAAGCCGGGCGGCACCAACAACAGCTACTATCAGGCCTATGTGGCGGTCACGGAGGCGGGGGACCTCGATTTCCTGACCATGGAGGAGGACGGCCTGGCCGCCGTGGGAAGCAGCGGGCGCCTGCTGGACCTCAATTCGGAGAAATGCGGCAGGATCCGGGAGCTCTACGCCGACCGCTTCGTCTACTGTGTGCCCTACGACACGGAGTACAGCGAAGATCCGGTCCCGGTGGGAATCGATATCTCGGACAGCCGCCTGGTGACGGATTACCACCTCTACGAGGACAGCTGTGTCCTGGGGATCGCGGCCTACACCGGCAATCTGGAGGCGGTGGAGCAGTTTCTCGAGTTTGTTCTGACCCCGGCGGCGGGGGACGCGGTCTGAGCCGGGAAGCCGGCGGGAGAGGATTATGGGAAGAAGAATCAGCGGTTTTTTCAGCAACGACAGTATCTTCGGGCAGATCATGACCAGGCTCGGGATCCTGATCGCGGCGAACCTGATGTTCGTCGTCTTCTCGATTCCGGTCGTCACCATCGGCCCGGCCCTCGCCGCGCTCTATTTCGTCATGTTCCGGGTCCTTCGGAGCAGCAGCGGCGAGGTCAATCCCTTCCGGGAATTCTGGCGCGGCTTCCGCAGCTGCTTTAAGCAGGGACTCCTCTACTGGCTGATCCTGGCG
>CACYDL010000146.1 GCA_902773195.1 uncultured Lachnospiraceae bacterium | reverse complement strand
GCCGGTTGATAATCCTTCGTATCTCCTTCGGGTCGTGGGTGTGGGAGTGGGGGCCGTGGGTATGCGCTGCCCCGTCCCCGTGGGTATGCGCCGCCCCGTCCCCGTGGGTATGCACCGTCCCGTCTCCGTGGGTATGCACCGTCCCGTCTCCGTGGGTATGCGTCACCCCGTCTCCGTGGGTATGCGTCACCCCGTCTCCGCGGCCGCGCCCTTCTCCGTAATCAGGCATTGTCTTCATCGGTCAAAGAGCTCTCCTTCTCCTCCCCTTCCGACGGGGCCGGTCCCTCTCCTTCTTCCCCGGCGGGGCCGGCCGTTCCGTCCGTTTTGCCTCCGGCGATGCGCTCCTCCTCCGGGGCTTTCCCGGTACCGGACACATCGGCAGGCTCATCGTCGATGGAAACCGGCAGGTCCTCCATCCGGATCGTCATCATGTCCTCGGGAGAGGGATCCTCCATCTGGCGCACGCGCTGCGCCTGGTTGGTGATGATCTTTTCAAAGAGATTCCTGACCTCCCTGGCGTTGGCGAAGTTCTCCGTCTTCTCGATCTTCGCCTGCACGATGATCTCGCGGATGTGCTTTTTGGCGTCTTCCTCGACCCGGTAGTCGTATTTGCCGCAGTTCATGTAGAAGATCTGCTCCAGCTCGTCGACGGTGTAGTCGGGGAACTCGATGTATTTGTTGAAGCGGGACTTGAGCCCCGGATTGCTGTTGATGAACTTCTCCATGGGCTTTGTGTAGCCGGCCACCACGACGACGAAATCGTCCCGGTAGTCCTCCATCGCCTTGAGGATGGTATCGATGGATTCCTGGCCGAAGGCGTCGTCCTTCTGGGAGAGAGAATAGGCTTCGTCGATAAACAGGACGCCGCCCCTCGCCTCGGCGATTTTCTCCTGGGTCTTGATGGCTGTCTGGCCGACGTAGCCCGCCACCAGGCCGGACCGGTCGACCTCCACCAGCTGTCCCTTTGAGAGAATTCCGATTTTCTTATAAAGCCTGCCCAGGATTCTGGCGACCGTCGTCTTGCCCGTGCCGGGGTTTCCCGTAAATACGAGATGCAGAGAGACCGGTACGGATTTCAGTCCCTCGTCCTTTCTCATCTTCTGCACGCTGGCAAAATCCGTCAGCTCCCTGACGTCCTGTTTGATCGTCGTGAGGCCGATCAGGCTGTCGAGCTGCTCGAGGGGATCCTCCTCCGGCTCCTCCGCGGCCTCCGCCTCTCCGGAGACGGCCGGCGCCCCGGATGCGGTCTCCCCGGACGCTCCGTTTTCCTCCGCGTCTCCGGCGGCGTCCTCGCCCAGGAAATCCTTCATCACTTCTTTTTTGATCTCATCCATGTTCCCGAGGGTCTGGTTCAGGATCTCCTCCGTGCCGCGGGTCGTGTCCGAGATGGAGCCGAACAGCTTTCTGGCCTCCTCCAGGGCTTCCCTGGCGTGGGCGAGGGCGTCGTTCTGCGATGAGATCACCTGATCCGCGCCCGCAAGGAAGCTCTCCGCGGGGGACGGCTCTTCCGGAAAGAGGCTGTTCTTCTCCCCGCCGGCCTCCGGTACAGGCGCCGCGCCCGTCCCGGGAGCGGCCGGCGCGGGGACAGGATTCTCCTGCACAGGGTTCTCCGCTGCCGGTTTCTCCGGGAAAGGAGATTCAGGCCGGGAGGGGTTTCCTCCGCCGCCGAACAGGTCGCTGTAAACGTCGTTCATGAAATTTCGCTCCATTGTATTGGTCCCATCCTCTCCGATGTATTTATCGCTGCCTGAGCCTCTGGCCGGCAGGGCGTGTTTTTTATAAGAGCCGGATCTTCATCACGGCGGGATTGTGGTCCGTGCAGCGGAACGCCTCGTCGAGAACGCCGAAGGATTCTACCTCGATATTGGCGGACACGATAAATCCGTCGATGACGTAGTACTGGAAGGACGCCCGGTCCGCTCCCGCGTAGGGCTGATCGAGGGATCTGCAGCTGGGGGTCTCCGCATCCATCAAGAACTGCCAGTCTTCCCCGAATTCGCCGGTGTCGATGAGACCGGGAGCCCATTTCCCCTCCTGCGCCTCATAGGCGGAGATATCCACGGAAGAAAAGCTCTGGTTGAAGTCCCCTCCGGCGATCACATAGCTGCCCTTCGACGCCTCTTCCTGAAGAAATTCCTTCAGCATCCTCGTCTGCTCGATCTTTCCCTCCCCGTCGTCGTAGGCCTCCAGATGGAGGTTCACCAGGACGAGCTCCCGTCCGTCCTCTCCGGCGGGAATCCTGGTGACGAGCAGGCAGCGCTTGAGATTGGCGAGTCTGACCGGCCACTTGAAGGGACAGGGCAGCCGCAGCCTCTCCGCGGTCCGGATGCCGAAGTCCGAGAATGTCAGGATGCCGCTCGACACGCGGCCGATGGGAGGAAGCGGATAGGGCACGAATTTCGCCCGGAAATTCGGCGCGAAGGCGGAATCCATCTCCCCGAAGCGGGACCGGAAGAAGGAGACCTCGTCGATACCGTGGGATCTGGCGGAGTCCTCGTCGACCTCCTGCAGAAAGACGACGTCGGCGTCCAGCTCTCCCAGACGGTCGGCGATCCCGCCGAGATTGGCGTTCACCCGTTCCCGGTCGGCGCTGACGACCATGTGTCCGCCGTCCATGAAGAAATCCGCGTTGTCTCCCAGCGCGCCGTAGCCCGCATTCCAGGACACCACCGTCAGCTCGGTGCCGGGTCCCGGCGTGTCTTTTTTCTCACTGCCGCCGGCGCCCTCCGTGATCCCGACGCTCTCCACCGCGGCCGGCCTGTACTCCGCCGCGGTCAGAAAGACGAGGAGCGCGGCGAACGCAGCCACGCAGACCGCAGCGGCGATGCCGATGATTTTCCCTGCTCTCCTCATGCGATGTGCCTCTTTGATGCGCTGTTATACCGGTTACATGTAAATCACGGCCGAAGGCCGTATTTCCGGTGTCACTCCATATGCCGCGGCACAAAACAGAAAACGGATGTGATTTGTGATCGCGGGCAGAAGAAACAAAACACCCCGGGAAGGGATGAACGCATCCATCCCTCCCCGGGCTTCCGGTCACCGATCAGTAGTCCGAATCGTCATACGACTCGTAGCTCCCGTCGCCGCCTTCATCGTCATACACATTGTACTCGTAGTCATCGTCGTAATAATACGAAGACTCATAGTCTACGTCCTCATCGTAATAGCCGTCGTAGTCATAGTCGTAGTCGTAGTCCTCGTAGTCATACTCGTATTCGTCGTCTTCCTCGACCTCGCCTCCCTGGTAGGCCTCGTTGTGCACCTCCGGGACCGTGTTGTAGCGGTCGTAGATGATGACGGGCACCCCGTAGGTGACGTTCTCGAAGATCTCCTGCACGGCGCTGTAAGGCGTGTTGATGCAGCCGTGGCTTCCGGAATAGAGCCAGATGTCGCCGCCGTAGGAATCGCGCCACGAGCTGTCGTGGATCGCGATGCCGTTGGTCATGATCGCGATGACATAGTTCGCGAAGGACTCCCCGTAGCTTCCCTTCATGGTGTGATCCTTCAGCACCTGGAGAACCTGGAAGCAGCCGGTGGGGGTCGCGCGGGTCGGCGTCGCCGTTCCGGTGACGACGCTTGTGCTCACGGTGATCTCTCCGTTCTGATGGAACCACATGTGCTGCTGGTCAAGGCTGATCTCGATAAATGTGTCGCCGAAATCGGTGCCGCTCTCGTCCCTCGTGCGGCCGTACTTGAGCCACTCCAGGGCGACCGTCTGGCTGACGCCCGACATGATGGCGTCGCGTATGATGACGGCGCTCTTCTCGCGGTCCATCTGGTAGCCGTAATTGTCGTAGTTGCCGCCGCCCACCTCCACGGTGTCGCCCTCATAGGTGACGAAGGAGCGCTTGTGCAGATAGGTGTCGTACTGCTCCGCCAGGCCGTTGGTATAGGACTCTACCTCCGACTCGTCGATGGAAAGCACTCCGTCGGAGAAGGACAGCCACGGAAGGAATACCGCCTTGCTGAGGCTGACGTAGACGTTTCCTTCCATCGCCAGGGTGATCTCGGTGTTCTCCACCTTCTCAATGGAGGCGATCTGGCTCAGAAGCGTCTCGTCGTCCGCATAGATCTCCGGTTTCCGGTAGCAGTCCGCCTCCTCGAGATCCAGCTCCGTCTCCGACCGGTTGACAGCGCCCTCCGCGGAGGCGAGAAGCTTCTCGAAAATCAGGCTGGTTCCTTCATCCTCCGGCCGGATCGTGAAGCCTGTCTCCGTCTTGATGATCTCCGCGTCGGACGGCTCCCGGACCTGGTCGCCTTTGACGCATTCCAGGTTCTTCAGCGCCTCCTCCAGTCTGGATTCGCTGTACTCGAAGCCTTCCCTGGTCACGATGCGGGTCTTCTCGAGATAGGTGAGCGGCCACGCGTAGTAATTCTGGGAGTCGATCAGCTGCTGAAAGGTCTCTCCCGTGGTGATCCGGTAGCCGATATCGTCGTAATTCACCGTCTCGCGGCCGCCGCCTCTCTCCTCGATGGTCAGCACACGCCCCTCGTAGGCGGAGCGGAACTGCGCCTCCGCCTCCCCGGCGGTCATCTCGCTGTAATCGACGCCGTTTACATAAGTATGCGGCAGGAATCTTCCCCTCAGCAGATAGCAGCCCGCGCCGTAGGCGCACGCCAGCGCGGCGAGAGCAGTGAACAGCAGAATTCTCAGCGCCGTTCTGGCCATACTCTTTTTCCTGCGCTTTTTCCCCTTATTTGAAGCCATTCAGACCCTCCCCCGGTCGTAATGCCCGTTTCCTTAACGCGTTATGTTCTGTTCCACGGATTGTTCGGATCGGGATCGGTGGGATCCCACCCGCGCCGTGCCTCATCGTTTTCATCGATATGAATCGGAACCGGCTTCCCGAAGGGTCCGTTGCTCAGATCGTCATCATAGATCACACACGGAAATCCGTTCGGGCAGTTGTCATAGAGCCACTTGCAGTCCGCGACGCAGAGACGCACGCATCCCTGTGACGCCGACGTTCCCAGCTTGTTGTACTCCTCGTACTCGAGGGACGAGGGGTCCTCCGACGTGGTGTACGGCACGGAATGGAACAGGATGTGGCCCGTGATCCTGATGGCGTACTGCCCGAAGGAGTCCTCCCAGAGCGCATGCCAGCGGTATCTCTCCTGTGTGTTGTAGGCGCCGTCCGGCGTCGCCGTTCCCACGCTGCAGACGAAGGAGCAGACCGGCACGCTGTAGCTGCCGTCGGTTCCGGTGCCGAAGACGGTCACGATATTCCTCACGCGGTTGACGGCCACCAGATAGGGCTGTCCCGCCACGCCCGCCGCGTTCCAGAGGAGGCCGAATCTCAGGTCTCCCTCTCCCGACACCTGGTCGTAGACGGCGGCGTTTCTCGTAAGAGTCGTCTCGTTGCCGGAGCTGTCGACGGCTCTGTACACGATCGAGGAGCTTCCGGCGTGGGTCATGTCCGGGGCGGTCCCGGAGACGATCTCCACCGCCGTATCTCCGTCCCTGTCGTCCGACGCCGTCACGCCCTCCATCGGGTCAAAGGTCTCTCCGACCTTGAGGATCACGTCCTCCGCCCCCGCGATGACCGGCGGCGTGATGTCGACGCTCTCCACCTCCAGGACGACCTCCGACTTCGTCTCGTTGCCGCCCAGGTCCGTCACGATAACAGTGACCGTCTTCGTGCCGTCCTCGTCACACACCATCTCCTCCGAGCCGTCGCCGAAGGAAACAGAAGTCTCCGTCTCATCCTCCGCGGAGAGGATCAGGTCCTCCGCCCGCACCTTCTCCCCCTGCTTCAGGGAAACCGGACCCTTCACGGCCTCCACCACAGGCGGGACGTTGTCGACGACATGGACGGTGAGCACCTCCTCCCGCACGTCCGGCGAGAGGAACCCGAGGTGATACTTCTCCAGGGTTTCCTTCGCGACCGGGAAGGTGTCCACCCGGAAGATCACGCTGTAGCTGCCCGGGACGGAAAGATCCAGGGCGGAGCTGTCCATGCTGATGTGGTCCGGACGGATCCCGCGGATTTCTCCGATCACGGACATGGGGTCGAACTGCGCGCCGACCTCCACCGCGACCTCCGTCTCGTCGAATACCACCACCGGGCCGTCGATCACCGACCAGAAGACATAGAAGCAGAGCGCAAAGAGAATCAGCGAGAAAAACACGCCCAGCAGAATCGAGAAAAGGTTCAATATTCTGTTTTTTGGTCTTCTGCCTGTCCTCTGTGCCGTCTCCATTCCCCGTATGGTCTCCTTACCTGTCTCTGCCTGGGAGGCGTCTCCCGGTCCGCGCCGCGGCGCGGAATCCGCTGTTTCATCAAGTTTTCAGACGATCTTGTCTCCGCACCACTCGCAGCGGCCCTTCTCGTCCGGCGTCGTCCTGCCGCCGCAGTGGGGGCAGATCACCGGATCCCGCTCCTCCTGCGCCGCTCCGTCCGCCTTTCCGGAGGATCCGCGGCTGCCGTTGAAGAGCGCCTTCACCTCCTCCGCCTTCTCGGAGGCTTCCCTGTACGGCTGACCGATCTTTGAGGTGATGCTCCCGTTGTTCAGCTTCACCGTGATCTCGTCAAAATACGGGGAATTCACGAAAATCCGGGCGTAGAAATCGTAGTCGTATGTGTAGCGGGGCGGATTGTAGCTCTCGCTCTTTCCGTCCTCCAGCTCTTTTTTCTCTTCGGTCTTCAGTTCCCTGACGTTGGTCTCGCAGCCTGTCACGCTCGAAAGGGGAATGACGTCCGGGTTTTCTTCGCGCCACTTGCGGTGCGGCGTCACGATGAAATTGCCGGCTTCCTCGTCGACCAGGATATTCATGCTCCCGCTGATCGTCTTCGTGACGTTGAAGGCTTCCACCGCCTTCTCGTTTTCCTTCCGGTATTCCAGCTGCTCCCGGATCTCCTCCACCGTGCTGTGCTTCCTGTCGCTGAAGAAGGGCGAAAGCTTCTTCGCGCAGTCCTTGCAGCAGTTGCCGTCCTCGAGCTTCCTGTTGCCGAACAGTCCGATCTCTCCTCCGCAGATGTCGCAGATCTTCTTGTCAAAAAGTTTATCGAAAAGTCCCATCATCCACCTCCATGCGCGCGTTTCTGTTCCGCAGAAATCCCGAATTCCCGGTCCGTCCCGGAGATCGCCCGACATGACCTGCCGGGCGGGCTCTCCCGTTCCGCTTTCATTATAAGGAAAAATGTGTAAACTTTCAAGAAAACATGCCTCGCGGGGCTTCCGGCGGGGCCGCTCCCGCTGACCCGGAGGCGCCGTCCCGGCTCTCCGCCGGGGTCTCCTTCGCGCCGTCTCAGTGCCCGAGCTTCATGGCGATGCGAAGATCGTCGCCCCGGACTTTGACGTCGGCCTCCGCCCCGATGACGAGAGGCATCACGGGCGGCACATGGCCGATATCCGCGTCCATCACCACGGGCGCGCCGATGCCGGCGAGAACGTCCGTGACCGCGTTGTACTGGTTGACGCCCATCATGTCCTGCCCCAGGGCGGCGAGGGGCCTTCCGACGAGGAAGCCCGCGGCGCCGTCAAACCATCCCTGCATCCTGAGGCTCCACAGGGATCTCCGGATCGCCATGGGAGAGAGGTCGCACGCCTCGATCACCCACACAGCGTCCTTCCTTCCGGCGCGCAGCAGGGAGGTGCCGTCGTAGGGCGTCCCCGAAAGATTGACCAGCACGTCCAGACAGCCTCCGATCAGCGTCCCCGAGAACGCTGCCTCCTCGTCCGGCTCCGCCCGGCGGAACCCGTCCTTCGCGGGCAGCATCGTGACGTAGGACGTCTTCTCCGTCAGCTGATAGGGCGCGAGGGGATCCTCCGCCCTCACCGACGATCCGGCCTCGGGAAGCTCGAAGAGGGGAAGCCCCCTCACCTCGCTGACCGTCCCTTCGAGAATGCCGAAGACATTTTTCTCGGTCTCCTCCCAGGGCTTTCCGAATCCGGTCGCGCAGGGTCCGTAGATCCCGGCGGTGTTGCCCAGCAGGGCCATGGGGAAGATGAAATTGGTATTGTCGGAATACCCGAGAAACCACTTCGGAGGCGCCGCGGCAAGCTTCGCGAAATCCACATGGGAAATGGTCTCATTCATCAGCTCGCCTCCCCCCACCGAGAACACGGCGTCCACCGAGTCGTCCAGATAGAGGTCGGTCAGATCCTTCGCGGCGTCCGCCGGGTTCGTGCTGATTCCCAGTCCGTCGCTTTTATAGCAGCTCGGCGCCGTTCTGACGCGGTATCCGCGCGCCTCGAAGGCCCGGATCGACGCGGCCAGTCTCGTGATATACGGCTCCACGGCCGCCCCGAAGGAAGGGGCCGCCAGTCCGATGGTATCGCCGGGGGCAATGCTGGGCGGAATTCTCATGTCCGGTAGTTCTCCTTTCGCCGGGGGCCTTACGCCGCGTCCGTGCCGGACGCCTCCGATTCGTTCTCCTTCCAGGTATGGCCGGGCAGATTCCGCACCGTCCCCTCGGGAGCAAGGTTGTAGGTCTCTCCGTTGTCAAACTTCAGCACGAACTGGTACTTGATCTCGGGATATCCGTCGAGGTACTTCAGGGGGCTGAAGGTGGTGTAGTAGCCGCCCTCCGTCGTCTGCCGGGTCTTGATCCAGCGGTGAATGGTCTGATCCCCCGCGTCGACCCAGATCTTCAGGCGGACGTACTTCACGGCCAGATCCTCCGGCAGATCCACCGGCCCGATCCGGATCGTGATGAGCTCGTTGACGAGATCCCACTCCTCCGAGCGGACCACGACGTCGGCGTACTTCTCGACCTTCTCCTCCGTGCCGGCGTCCAGCGTCTCCAGCGCTTCGAGGAAGTCGGTCTTCTTGGAGACCTCCGCCTCGACGTATGCCTCGCCGAACTTCTCCGTCAGCGTATCCTGGTCCGAGAACAGGTTCGTCCCCAGGCCCAGCCTGTCCCCGTCGATCTTCACGCCCATCGCGGCCAGGGTCGAGGGGAAGTTGTCGAAGGTGGAGAACACTCTGCGGCGCTCCGGCTGCTTCAGCTCCTCCGCCGAGTTGATGTAGCAGGTGTAGGTTCTTCTCTTGTACTCAGGATCGATGCGAGCGCAGAAATCGCCGTCCATGGTAGGATGGTCGCCGGAGATCACGATGGTCGTGTTCTCGTAGAAATCCTGCTGCTGGATCCATCTCACGAAGGAGGTGACCTGTCTGCTGGAGCAGGCCATGACGTTGGCGTAGCGGTTGTCCCCGAATTCGCGGCCGCAGAGCCGGCAGACGTAGCCGTCGGTAAAATGCGTGTCCACCGTGAGCAGCGTCATATTGAAGGGCTGATCCCCGGCGGCCAGCTCAAGGAGCGAGGATTTCGCCAGATCGAAGAGCTTCTCGTCCTCCATGCCCCACCACACCTTGTAGTCCTGGGGAATCAGGCCGGTCTCCTTGGCGTAGAGATAGTCGCGCATCTCGTAGTTTCCGTGCTGGGAGAAATAGAGGCGTCTGCCGCCGAAGGTCGCGTCGGAGCCCAGCAGGAGCATCTGCCGGTAGCCCTGGCCGTCGAGGATATCCCCCAGCGTCGTGATCTGAGGGAAGAACTCCGTCTGAGAGGACATGGAATTGCGCTCGATTTCAATATTGAGAGGCAGTCCGGCGGTCATGCCGAACATGGCGCCGATGGTCCAGGTGGTCCCGGGGAGAGAAAAGCCTCCGTTCAGCGCGGTGTCCGTACCGGAGAAATCCTCGTATTCCTGCGCCAGCGCCGTGAGCTCCGGGATGTAGTCGTCGTCGTAGGCGCCGCCGTTCTCCTTGTCCGTAAACGACGACTCCATCGACTCGAGGTAGATGAAAATCAGGTTCCTTTTTTTCTCCGGGAACTCCAGTCCCGTCTTCGCCGGATCCGCGTAATTCATCTCGATGAAATCCGAGGTGGTGGTCCGGTTCCTGATGTAATTGACAAATCCGACCCTGTATCCGAAATAGATAAAGCACGCGGCCGTAAACGCCGCGGCGGCGGCCAGAAGGATACCGCCTCGCTTCATGAAAAGCCCGCTGCGGAAATACTTCCGGATGAAAAAAACCGCGGCGGCGAGGGCGATCAGCGCCGGAACCAGGCATCTCCGGATGTAATCGCCGATCATATCGTTTCCGGTGCCCTCGAGGGGCGCGTTCAGCTCGTAGACGATCTCCTCCATCCTCAGGCCGCCCCACTGGGTCAGCGCCCAGAAGGCGCTGGTAGCCGCCAGTACGGCCGTAAATACAAACGCCGCGAGGAAGACCGCCACGGCGATCCTGCCGGCTTGTGACCCGTTTTCATTTGTCTTCTGATTCTGTCCCATGATTCTCAATCCACTTCCGCAATAATCTCAGATCCTGTGCGCCGCTCTCTTCGCCCTCCCCTCTTCCGACCGGCCGGAGCGGCTCAACTGAACAATTATAGCACATTATCGCGGCAAGTGTGTTCAAATTGTTCCGTTTCACGGTCTTTTCATATTTTCCCGCCTCTTCGCGGCCGCACAAAAAAGCGGCGGCCCGCAGGCCGCCGCTTTCACCGCTGCTTTGTCACTGCATCAGTCCGAGAAGTGAATTCAGAAGACCGCTGCCGTTGTCATTGTCGTCATCGTCGTCGCCGCCCAGAAGGCCGCCGAGGATGTCGCCGCCTGCGCCGCCGCCCAGGATCGAGCCGAGAAGGCCGCCGGCAGGAGCGGACGCCTGCTGGGTCTGGCCGCCGCCGAAAAGGCTGCCGAGAAGGCCGCCGGCAGGAGAGGACGCCTGCTGCGCCTGGCCGCCGCCCAGGAGGCCGCCGAGAAGACCGCCGAGGCCGCCGGCCTGCGCCGAAGCGCTCTGCTGCTGCTTACTCTCCACGGCCGCCGCGGAAAGGCTGGAAAGGAGCGCCGGAGCCATATTGCCGAGAACAGAAGAAACCTGGGAGGCGTTCATCCCGGTCTGTCCCGCCAGCTGGTTCATGACCGCAGAGGTGTTGTCGCCGAAGATATGGCCGATGATCTTCGCGCCGTCCTCTTCGTCCGCGCCGCTGATCTGCTCGGAGAGAGTCTTTGTATTCTTGTGCTGGGAAAGCGCCTGAAGAAGAGACGTCGCTCCCGACTGGGAAGACGCGTTCTTTGTCAGGGACTTGAGAAGAAGCGGAATCGCCGCGGCTACCAGCGCTTTCACGGCGGCGTCGGAGACGCCCGTCTTATGCGAAAGGGAAGAAACGGAAGACTGCGAAGACATGGACTGTAAAAGCAGATTCAATAAACTCATACGACCCTCCTTAAACGTGATGGTATCGGTACCGCGCCGACGCCGGCGCCTGTCCCTGGATGTTTATCATTATAATATGATTCCCGCGGATTTTCCACAACATCGGTTTAAGAATCGGACTTTTTTCAGAATTTCCGCTTGCGCGGCTCCCCGCCGGACATGCGCGCAGACAAAAACAGCGGCTGCGGCCATCGAAGGCGCATCCGCTGCATAGAAAAAGCGCGAGACGGGGATCGAACCCGCGACCCCCACCTTGGCAAGGTGGTGCTCCACCGCTGAGCCACTCGCGCATCACTGATGTCCCCCGCAGGAGCTCTCTCCCGCGGTTCGTGTGGATTATATCCCCGGTCCGGCCGGCGTGTCAACACTTTCAGCAAATCCGGTATAATTTTTTTGCAAAACCACAAAAATGTGCCGTTTTCCGCGAAAATCTCTGGGCAAAATTCCGCAGGTTTTCACGATTCCTCCCGGTCGGCTTCCTCCTCGCCGCCCTGCCATTCGGGGGCTTTGACGATGGCGCTCAGCACGTACTGGCTGACCCGGAAGCTCTTCTGGCTGATATTTTCCAGACGGATCAGGTCGACGTCGAGCCACAGCTCGTCGGAGGCCACGGAAATGTGGGAGAACATGACGCCGAAATCAAACTCGTCCCAGCGCTTCGGCTTGTCCATGCTGCCGTTTTTGGAGAAGATATGGATCCTCCGGCCCACGACGACAAACCGCCAGGGCTGGCTGTTCATGGCGGAGGGGGCGAGTCTTGCGGCCTCCAGCACCTGGTTCATCCATTTCTTCGGCTCGTCCTTGAACACGCAGAGATCCCTGAGGGGAAGGCGCTTCGCCTCCTGCGGCCTTCTCGTCAGGCCGCTCTCCGGCTTTCCGAACGCGATCAGCACCACAAACTCCTTGTCTCCCCGGATCCTCGGCATCTCCCTGATGGAGGACGAGCCGATGATGCAGCTGGCGAGACCGCAGGTCAGCATGTAGAGGCAGAGCTGCTCCGCGATAAAGCCCGCGTTCATATCGCTCCTGTCCCTCTTCTGGGAGTAGATGGAAAGATAATAGGGCGCCTGCACCCCGAAGAGCCCCCGGAGTATTCTCCGGCCGGACGTGTTGGCCGTGATGCCGATCTCCGTCCTCACGCCCGGAAAAAGAGGCCGGATATTCTCATAAAAGGAAACTATGCTGCGGAGAGTGCCCTCGTCAAGCTCCTCCATCCGGAAATGCTTCTCCGATTTTCTCAGAAAAATCGCTTCGTAAAGATTCATTCTTTTCCATCACGCCGCGGCGCATCCGCGGCTTCCAGACGTTCACTGTTTCAGCGTATAATAGTACTACATTATCTTATCTTTCAGGTTCGTGAATGTCAAATATCCCGCGGAAAGTTCAACGAATCGCACAAAGAAAGGGCCGGAAAGCCCTTTTCTTTGCAAACTTGCGCATCAGGATGATTTGATTTAAAATAGCAGCTGTCAGTCAGTTCCCTGCAAGGAGGTTTCCCATGACTACCCTCAATTTTCTGGATCTGTTCATCATCGCCGTCCTCGTTCTCAGCATCCTCATGTTTCTCACGGGCAACGGGGATCTCATGATCCGGCTCTTCGGAGGGAACGGAGGCGGCCCGCAGGAGGACATCTACGACAAGGCAAAGATGCACCGGGCGTCCCTGATCTTCTGCGTCGTGCTTCTTCTGATGGAGATCCTGCAGCTCGTCCTGAAGGACCGTTACCCCATGATCAGCCTTCTCTCCGTGGGAATCACGATCGCGGCCCTGGCCTGCTACGTCTTCTACCTGAAAAAGTACGCGAAGAAATAAAACTTTCTTTGACATTCATTTTTCAGGGTCTATAATTAGATACAGTTTACAGTTTCACCAGCGTGGGTCCCCGGGCCGCGGACGCGTCAGCTCCGTTTTCAGAAGCCCCGGACACACATGTATACTTGTCGGAGGAAAATCATGGAAAAGCAGAATATCGACTGGGGCAGCCTTGGTTTCGGCTACATCGAGACCGCAAAGAGTTACGTTTCCAACTATACCAACGGAAGCTGGGACGGCGGCGTCCTCACATCCGACCACACGGTGACGATCTCCGAGTGCGCCGGTGTCCTTCAGTATGCCCAGACGGTTTTCGAGGGTCTCAAGGCGTACACCACCGAGGACGGCAGGATCGTCACCTTCCGCCCCGATCTCAACGCGAAGAGGCTTCACGACTCCGCCGAGCGCCTCGAGATGCCCCCGTTCCCGGAGGACCGTTTCGTCGAGGCGGTGAAGGAAGTCGTCAGGGCCAACGCGGATTATGTTCCTCCCTACGGCTCGGGCGCCACGCTCTACATCCGTCCGTATATGTTCGGCGTCAACGCCGTCATCGGCGTCAAGCCGGCGGACGACTACCAGTTCCGGATCCTGACCACTCCGGTCGGCCCCTATTTCAAGGGAGGCGCCAAGCCGATCTCCATCAAGATCGCCGATTTTGACCGCGCCGCGCCGCGCGGAACCGGCCACATCAAGGCGGGACTCAACTACGCGATGAGCCTCCACGCCATCGTCCAGGCTCACGCCGAGGGCTTCGCGGAGAACCTCTATCCGGATTCGGCGACCCGCACCAAGGTTGAGGAGACAGGCGGCGCCAACGTCATCTTCATCAAAGGAAACAAGTTCGTCACCGTGGCCTCCCCGTCCATCCTTCCCTCCATCACCAGGCGCTCCCTCGAGTACGTCGCGGAGCATTACCTCGGCATGGAAGTGGAGGAACGCGAGATTCCTCTCACCGAGCTGGAGGAATTCGATGAGTGCGGTCTCTGCGGAACGGCCGCCGTCATCTCCCCCGTCGGAAAGATCACGAACCACGGCAAAGAGATCTGCTTCCCCAGCGGAATGGAGGAGATGGGACCGGTCACGAAGAAGCTTTACGACACGCTGACCGGCATCCAGATGGGCCGGATCGAAGCCCCCGAGGGCTGGATCTGCGAGATCATGTAAAAAATCATCCCGCGGGATGAATCCGCGGGATCTTGTAAGAAACCTTCCTGCGGGACGGATCCGCGGGATCTTGTAAGAAACCTTCCTGCGGGATGAATCCGCGGGATCTTGTAAGAAACTGCCCCGGGCCAGGACCGGGCGGGATCATGAAGCATACCGCTGATAAAAAAGAACCGGCGCTCCGCCTCCAGGCGGCCGCGCCGGTTCTTTTACTTGTTCGCTTTCTGCTTTCGTTCCCTGACGGTCTGTCTGAGCTTCTGGCTCAGCGGTTCAGGAACAGCCTGATCTTCTCCTCCGCCACGGCTCTCACCGCGTGGACCTCGTAGGGAATCATCTCCGTCGCCGTGTGAATCCCGTCGTTGCAGGCCTGGATCGCTCCCTGGCAGCACGCGATATTCACGTCGGTGAAGATATCGATCTTGGAGATGCCGCTGTTGATCGCCTCCCGCACGGTGCTGTCCGACAGGCCGGAGCCTCCGTGAAGCACCAGGGGGATCCTGGCCGTCTCCGAAATCGCCCTGATCCGGTCGTAGTCCAGCTTCGGCGTCGTCAGGTATTCCCCGTGGGCGGTACCGACCGAGACGGCCAGCGCGTCCACATTCGTCTTCTGCACATATTCCGCGACCTGCTCGGGATCGGTGAAGTACTCCGTCCCGCCGTCCGGGCCGCCGAGCTCGGAGACGTCGGGCGTGACGCCCAGCTCCGCCTCGACCGCGGCGCCGAAGGCGTGGGCCGTCCTCACCATCTCCGCCACTCTCTCGGTATTCACCTCGAGAACGTCCCTCGAGCAGTCGAAATTGACCGACGTGAATCCCTGCTTGAGCGCCTCGATGCAGCAGGAAAACGTGTGGCCGTGATCGAAATGAACGACCACGGGCACGGAAGCCCGCCTCGCCATCGGGACGACGAAGGAGGCGAAGTCCGCCAGCGGACAGATACCGAGCTGGCTCTCCTCGATTCCGAGGACCACCGGGGCGTTATTCGCCTCGGCGGCGCCGATGACGGCGCGCGCCATCTCGAGATTGATGACGTTGAAGTGTCCGACGCACTGTTTTTCCAGCATCGCCGGGATCAGAACATCCCTCAGATTTGCAAGCATAGCTTCTCTCCCTTTCGTAAGACAATCTGCGGCTGCTCAGCCGTTTCAGTGATGGAAAAGCCGGATCCCGGTAAACGCCATCACCATGCCGAAGCGGTCGCAGCATTCGATCACGGCGTCGTCGCGTACGGAGCCTCCCGGCTCGGCGATATACCGGACGCCCGATTTCTCGGCCCGCTCAATATTGTCGGAGAACGGGAAGAAGGCGTCCGAACCCAGCGAAAGCCCGCTCATTCCGTCCAGCCATTCCCGCTTCTCCTCCTCGGAGAACACGTCCGGCCTGACCTTGAAGAGCCTCTGCCACGCGCCGTCCCTGAGAACGTCGTCGTGTTCCGGCCCGATGTAGACGTCGATGGCGTTGTCCCGGTCGGCGCGCCGGATCCCGTCGACAAACGGAAGTTCCAGCACCTTGGGGCACTGACGGAGATACCAGTTGTCCGCCTTGTTCCCGGCGAGCCTGACGCAGTGCACCCGCGATTGCTGCCCGGCGCCGATTCCCACCGCCTGGCCGTCCTTCACGTAGCAGACCGAATTGGACTGTGTGTATTTCAGCGTGATCAGGGAGACGATGAGGTCGCGCTTCGCGGAATCCGGAAGCTCCCTGTTTTTCGTCACGATATGGCTGAGAAGGCCTTCGTCGATCTTCAGGTCGTTCCTGCCCTGCTCAAACGTGATGCCGAAAATGTCCCGCCGTTCGACCGGTCCCGGCGTGTAGGCCGGATCGATCTCGATCACGGTGTAGGCGCCGTTTTTCTTGGCGCGGAGAATCTCCAGCGCTTCCTCCGTATAGCCCGGAGCGATGACGCCGTCGGAGACCTCCCGGCGAATCACCGAGGCGGTGTCCTTGTCACAAACGTCGCTGAGAGAGATGAAATCCCCGAAGGAACTCATCCGGTCCGCTCCTCTGGCCCTGACATAGGCGCAGGCGAGGGGCGACAGATCCCCCATGTCCTCGACGAAATAGATCTTTTTCAGCACGTCGTCGAGAGGAAGCCCCAGCGCGGCTCCGGCGGGGGAGACGTGCTTGAAGCTCGCCGCGGCGGGAAGTCCGGTCGACTCGCGGAGGCCGCGCACGAGCTGCCACCCGTTCAGCGCGTCCATGAGATTGATGTATCCCGCACGTCCGTTCAGAACCCTTATGGGAAGCTCGTTTTCACCATCGACAAAGATTCTGGAAGGCTTCTGGTTCGGATTGCAGCCGTATTTCAGTTCAAGTTCCTTCATTGCTCTCCTTTCTGCCGGTCAGCCGCGTTCACTGATGTCTGTTGACGATCCTGGTTTCCGTCTTTCCGTCCTCGAGACGGATGTATCTGGTAAACAGGGAGACCCTGTTGTCCTCGTTCAGGGAATTCCAAAGCTTTTCGGTAAACTCGTCGATCCCGCCCTCCAGGGCGATTCTCACGGGTTCTCCCTCGAAGCTCGGAAGCGGGCTGCCGTCGTCCACATAGGTGCTGAGGAAGCGGCCTTCCCCGGGATTTGTCCCCGTATAGGAATAGGTGTGCCTGCAGCAGCACTCACCGTCTCCCGTGTCCTCCTCCTTCTTCAGGATCGAGAGTTTGTAGCAGAAAAAACCGCCTCTGACGTCGAGCAGGCCGGAAATTCTGGGCGTATAGTTCGGAGCGTCCGGCTCGTAGACGCGGGAGGCGAGGGCCTCCTCGAAGGAGAGCCCCTTCGCGAGACCGTCGTACACCGTATCCGTCTGGTCGCCGTTGGTCACGATGGTGTAACTGTCCAGCACCCTGACCGGCGCGTAGATGATCAGACTGGGATCCTGAAGCAGGGAAATGTCATAGGCCTGTGTGCGGATGCCCTCGCCGCACGTCACGAATACACGGTTTCTGGAATTCGTGCTTCTTCCCATGATAAAATAGGCGGTCACAGCGTACCGCCCGCAGTCTGAACGCCCGATGACAATGCCTCGTCCGGGATAGGTCTTGCTTCCAATCAGTTCTTCCGCTTTTCTTTTTTCCATGGATCTCCTTTTCAGTCTTCGTTTTTTCCGGCTCTGGCGCGTTCCCGCTTCTCCGGAATATTCAGATACTCGATCGGCATCTTGTAAAGGTCGGACAGCGCCCTCAGGTCGTTGAATTTGATATCTGTCACACCGTTTTCCCAGTTTACGATCGTCTGTTTTGTCTTATGAAGCATTCTCGCGACTTCATCCTGAGTCATATTTACATTGACCCGAGCTGCCTTCAGCGAAATTTTCGGCATCATATCCATCACCCCTCTATAAATACTTAATGCACCTTGTCTATGGTATCCTATGAGCCGTTTTTTTTCAAGCCAAATCATTTAGCGCGGGACCCCGGCACAGGATATGGTCAGGAACCGTGAACCGTGACGATGTAACCTCCTTTGTTGTCTCCGGACACGTCGAAGCGGTGGCCGGGCCTGGGGACCGTGCTCTCCGAGGTGTAGTACACGGAATAGCTCTCCCCGTTGTATTCGATCACGAGCGGTTCGGAGGGCGAAGTGCCGTTCTTCAGGTACTCCAGATACTCCTCCAGACAGTAGTTGTTCTCGTGCATGAAGACCGAGTGCGGGATTCCCACATATCTGAAATGCCACGACTCGTTGCTGATCCCCGTGATCTCCGTCTTGTCCTCGGCATAGCGCCGTACAAAGCCGTATTTGTAGCTGTTCGCGGCCATCCACTCCGCGTTGGCGCTGTCGGTGAACGTCCCGACGCTGCCGTCGTCGTAGATGATGCCCAGATCCGCCGCCAGGCCCGTGTGGTGCTCGCTGTATCCCGGGTAGGCGACGTAGGCCTCGGCGTAATCGCTGCCGTATTCGTCGGCGGCCTCGTCGAAGACCTCCTGCTGGTACTCCGTCGAGCGGTAGGCGCTCGATATGGCGGTGTCGGAGGTCCCGAGATACTGATCGCAGTCGTGGATCATGGAGTCAAGGCTCTTCATGACCCTTTTGGCCAGCATGAACTCTTCCTTCTCGACGGGATAGGAAAAGCTCTGAGCGTCCAGGATTCTCACCAGCTGGATTTCCTCGCTGTTCCTTTCAAAATCATAGGGCCAGCTTCTGCTCACCAGTATCAGGTCGCCGGTATATTTCTGATCTTCCGTCAGCGTCATGACTTCGCCGTCCGATCTTCCCTCCGCCCCGGAGGGAGAAGCCGCTGCATTGTCAGGCGCAGCCGCCGCAGCTGCGCTTCCCTCAGGCATCCCGCCTCCTTCCGCGCCGGCCGCGGCGTCCGGAGCCGTGACGGATGCAGTCCCTGCCTCCGCGCCGGCCGGCGTGACGGCAGCCGTCTCACCGGGAGCGTGGGCGGTCTCGGCGCCGGAAAGAACGATGATATCGCCCTCCGCTCCGGCGAGGAGGCTCCTCCTCTGCCTTCGAACCGCGGATCCCGCGGCAAATACGGCCAGCACAAGAACCGCCGCCGTCAGGATAACGGCCGCGTTTCTCCTCCTCCGTCTTCGCCTTCGGAGCTCCCTCTTTCTTTTTCTTCTCTGCTGCTCGTTCAACAGATCTCTTTCCTTCTTCCCGGCAAGGGATCCCGGCCCGGCGCTTCCGCCGCGCCCGCCTCCTGTCCTCTCCAAATGAGAGCGCCGGCGCTCTCTCACACCGGCGTTCTTTCTGGTTTATGTCGATCAGTTGTCTACGGAGTAATTCGGCGCCTCTTTTGTGATATGGATGTCGTGCGGGTGGGACTCCTTGAGGGCCGCCGCGGAAATCCGTACGAATTTCGCCGTCCTCTGAAGCGTCGGAATATCCTTCGCGCCGCAGTATCCCATGCCGGAACGGATGCCGCCCACGAGCTGGAACACGGTGTCCTCCACGGAGCCCTTGTAGGCCACGCGGCCTTCGACCCCTTCGGGAACGAGCTTTCTCGCGTCCGTCTGGAAGTACCGGTCCTTGCTGCCGGCCTCCATGGCGGAGATGCTTCCCATCCCGCGGTATACCTTGAATTTTCTTCCCTGGAACAGCTCGAAGCTTCCCGGCGCCTCGTCGCAGCCCGCGAACATGCTGCCCATCATGCAGACGTTCGCCCCCGCGGCAAGCGCCTTCGTCATGTCGCCCGAGTACTGGATTCCGCCGTCCGCTATGATCGGCTTTCCGTACTTTTCGGCGGCCTTGGCGCATTCAAGCACCGCGGT
>CACYDL010000145.1 GCA_902773195.1 uncultured Lachnospiraceae bacterium | reverse complement strand
GATTTTGAAAATAAAAAAAGGAAAAGCGGTTCCGGCCCGGAATAATCAGAATAGACACAGGATTCAGAAGGAGAGCCATGCTGATCAGGGAAGAGCTGGAAAGAAATGAAAAGCGGACGCTGAGCCCGTACGCCGCCTGCGCCGCCGATTCGGCGGGGCGGGAGAGGCCCGAGGAGGAATGCGACATCCGGACCTGCTACATGCGCGACCGGGACAGAATCGTCCACTCGAAATCCTTCCGGAGGCTGAAGGACAAGACCCAGGTTTTTCTCTCCCCCAGGGGAGATCACTACAGGACGCGCATGATGCACACCCTGGAGGTCTCCCAGACGGCGCGGACCGCCGCGAGATGCCTGCACCTCAACGAGGATCTGGTCGAGGCCATCGCCCTGGGACATGATCTGGGGCACACGCCCTTCGGCCACGCCGGGGAACGGGCCCTCGACGAGGTATGCCCGCTGGGCTTCCGCCACTACGAGCAGAGCGTGCGCGTCGCTCAGAAGCTGGAAAAAAACGGCCGGGGCCTCAATCTCACGGGCGAGGTTCTCGACGGCATGCTCAACCACGGCACGTCCCGCCGGCCGTCCACGCTGGAGGGGCAGGTGGTGAGGCTCTGCGACAAGATCTCCTACATCCACCACGATATGGACGACGCGGAGCGGGCCGGGATTCTGAGGGAGGAGGACATTCCCGCGGGACTGAGAAGCCTCCTGGGCTATTCCACCAGGGAGCGTCTCAATACCTTCATCCACGACATCGTCTCGAGCTCCCTGGGAAAACCGGAAATCTCCATGTCGGACGAGATCAGCCGCGGCATGCTGGAGCTCAGGCAGTTTCTCTTTGAGAATCTCTACTCCAATCCGGAGGCGAAGAGCGAGGAGACGAAGGCCGTCTCCATGCTGAAGCAGCTGTACGGCTACTACATCGCCCACCCGGAGGCCATGGCGGACGAATACTGCCGTATGATCACGGAGGAGCAGGAGGATCCCGCCAGGGCGGTCTGCGACTACATTTCCGGCATGACGGACCAGTATTCGAAACTCAAGTACGGGGATATTTTTATTCCGAAATCCTGGAGCAGGTACTGATGAGATATTCGGACGAACTCATCGAAGAGGTGATCTCGCGCAGCAACATCGTGGATATCATCGGGGAACAGGTGCGGCTGAAGCGCGCGGGCAGCAATTACACGGGTCTGTGCCCCTTCCACAACGAAAAGACGCCGTCCTTCAGCGTGAGCGAGAGCAAGCAGATGTACTACTGCTTCGGCTGCCATGCCGGGGGCAACGTGATCACCTTTATGATGACCTATCACAACTACACCTTCGTCGAGGCGCTGAAATACCTGGCGGAGCGCGCGGGCGTAGCCCTGCCGGAGGAGCAGCTCTCCGAGGAACAGAGGGCGGCCTCCGAGCACCGTTCGAAGCTTCTCGCCGCGTACAAGGCGGCGGCCGGCTTCTACTACTACCGGCTCCGCTCCGAGGCGGGCCGGCACGGGCTGGCCTATCTGCGGGGCAGAGGCCTCACCGACGAGACGATCCGGCACTTCGGCCTGGGATACGCGGACAAGTTCGGCGACTCCCTGTACCGCTACCTGAAGAAAAAGGAATTCACCGACGAAGTGCTCAGCGACACCGGCCTCTTCCGCTTCGACGAGAAGGAGGGCGTGAGCGACCGCTTCTGGAACAGGGTAATGTACCCGATTCTCGACGAGAGGGGAAGGGTGATCGGCTTCGGCGGACGGGTCATGGGGGACGGAAAGCCCAAGTACCTGAATTCCCCGGAGTCCGTTCTCTTCAATAAAAGAAGGAATCTCTACGCGCTCAATTACGCGAGATCCACCAGGGAGAGGAACATCATCCTGTGCGAGGGATATATGGACGTGATCTCCATGCATCAGGCGGGCTTTACCAACGCCGTCGCCTCGCTGGGGACCGCCCTCACGCCGGAGCAGTGTTCCCTGCTGCGGCGGTTTACCGGCGAAGTCCTCCTTCTGTACGACAGTGACGGGGCGGGCGTCAACGCGGCCCTGAGGGCCATTCCGCTGCTGCGGGACGCGGGCATCGCATCCCGCGTCGTGTCGCTGCAGCCCCACAAGGACCCCGACGAATTCATCCGGGCGGAGGGGGCGGAGCGGCTGCGGGAGCGCCTGCTGGGCTCCGACGACGCCGTCCTCTTTGAGATCGTCCAGATGTCCTCCTCCTACAGGAGGAGCGAGCCCGGGGAGTGGACGGAGTTCCAGCACGCCGCCGCGGCCCGGCTGGCCGCCATCGAGGATGAGCTCGAGCGGACCAACTACACCGAGGCGGTGGCGGGGAGATTCGGGATCCCGCTGGACGCTCTCCGGAGGCTGGTGGCCAGAAAGGCCGCCGAGGGCACGCCGGCGGAGCATTTCCGTCCGCCGAAGTCGGGGCGCGCCGGACCTCCCGACGGCTCCGGGAGCGGTCTGACCGCCGAG
This sequence comes from uncultured Lachnospiraceae bacterium, assembly GCA_902773195.1. The sequence goes on along the minus strand of CACYDL010000145.1, from coordinate 963 downwards.
AAGCTGATGCTGACGTACCTTGCCAACTACCCGGAGGCCTATACGCAGACGAAGGCGCTGATCGGCCCTTCCGACTTTCAGGACGACCTCTGCCGGAGGATCGCGGAGATCCTGTACAGGCAGATCGGGGAGGGAAAGATCAGCGAAGCCGGCCTGATCGCCTCGTTTCCCGAGGCGGAGGAGGAGAGACGGGCGGCCGAGGTCTTTCACACGGAGCTTGGCGTCAGCGGCGCCGGGCTCGACAGGGCCTTCACGGAGACGGTCCTGGGCATACTCAGGTCCTCGGCGGACGCGTCCCTTGCCGCGGCAGGAGGCGGAGACATGGAGGCGCTCAGCCGGTACATGGATAAAAAGAAACTGATGGAAAAGCTGGCTTCCGGGAAGCCGCTTCACCTCGCCGGAGAAGGCGGGAAGTAAACGGAGTGTTGAATGGATAAGAGCATGGTGGTGTTCTCCGAACGCCTTAGCGGTCTGGTTCAGACGGCAAAGAAGAATAAAAGCACGCTGACCTACGATGAGATGGAGTCCTATTTCCGGGACATTCCCCTCAAGGACAACGACATCGAGAAGATCATGGACTTTCTCGAGACCAACGGGATCGAAGTCCTCAAGACCGGGGACCAGCAGGACGACGAGGATCTGCTGCTGATTCCGGACGACGACGAGGTGGCCGAGGACGAGCAGGAGATCGACCTGATGAACATCGACCTGACGGTCCCCGAGGGCGTCTCCCTGGAGGACCCGGTCAGGATGTATCTCAAGGAGATCGGCAAGGTGCCCCTTCTGACCGCGGAGGAGGAGATCGAGCTTTCCAAGCAGATGGAAGAAGGCGGAACGGCGGGGAAGCAGGCGAGACAGCGCCTCGCGGAGGCCAACCTCCGTCTCGTCGTCTCGATCGCGAAGCGCTACGTCGGCCGGGGCATGCTTTTCCTCGACCTGATCCAGGAGGGCAATCTCGGTCTG
>CACYDL010000144.1 GCA_902773195.1 uncultured Lachnospiraceae bacterium | reverse complement strand
TCAGTCCTCTTCTCGTTTCATATGGTCCAGCGCCCCGAAAAGGGCGGGAATCAGCCCGCTCGCCTCCCGGGCGAAGGATCCCACGTAGACGGTCCCGGGATTTTTCAGGCCGCCGCACAGGATGGCGCCGGCGGACACCGTCGTCACCCACGTCTGATCCCCGTGTCCCGTCCGATACAGGAACATCCGGCCGTCTTCGAGGAATGTGCGGACAAATTCCCCCGCGTCCGGCGTCTCCTCTTCGTGGATCAGGCCCTGTCGGACCCACTTCTTCACCGCCAGGACGACGGCTTCGTCCGCGGAGCAGGAACGGCCTGCCGCCACGGCGCCTCCTCTGTCCAGATAGGCCTCCGCCGGCTCCGGGAGCGGTTCGTGCAGCGACGCCCGCTCCAGCATCTGCAGCGTGCGGTCGATCAGGATCAGCTCGTCCTGCGTGACGATCGGGGAGGTGACGACGCAGGGAACCCCGATGTCCTCCGTCATCCCCATTTTTACGGTGGTGATGACCAGCGTCGGATTCAGCGCCGGGACGGTCCTTCTGTCGTAAACCGGGACGGAGGCGATGATCTTCATCCTCATCCCGAAAAGCTTGCGGAGATTTTCCTCGAGGTACCGGGTCAGGCTGAGACTGTAATGGCTCACGATGACGGTCCGAATACCGGCGGCGGTTCTTCTCTCCTTTCGTTCCGCCGCCGAGCAGAGCATCGGGACCAGCCAGTTATTCGCGTTCTTCCTGAGCCGGAACCCCGTCATCTCCTCCAGACGGGCGGCGAGGTACCGCGCCGCCCCGCCCAGCATGACGTACTGCTTCTCCAGAAGATCCGTCGAGTACCTGCTCTGGGCCTGGGTCGGTATATCGCTGTTGCGGAAGGCCCTCACGCTGATGAGCAGCTCGGCCCGGAAGGTCTCGTCGTCCCGGAAGCTGATGCCGAATTTCTCCCACAGCTCGTCCTCCAGCTGTTCCGCTGCCCGGAGGGACGCCTCATCCGCCCCGGCGGCGGCGCTCTCATAGCTTTCGACGCCCGCGCTCATGACGCAGAGCCGGTCCAGGCGGCCGGTCAGCCAGTCGTAGTCGGCCTCCTCCAGCTCGATCTCCCACTGCTTCTTCAGGCGGTCCAGCAGGACCTCCACGGTTTTTCTGGAACGGCCGTACCGGCTGCAACGGCCGGCGTTGTACATCCGGTGTTCCTCCAGGTTTCTGGCGTAAATGAGGGCCAGGGCCAGCCTCATGTTGACGATTCCGGGATCATCCAGACGGATGCCGTTTTCCCTGAGGGCGCGGACGAGCTCGGTCCGGATCTCGTCCATGACCTTCCGGTCCGCGGGGCTGTTGCGGAGGCTGATGCCCTCGCGCGAGTCGAAATCCCAGCTGTCGCAGTAGATATGCAGCAGCACTTCCCTTTTCTTCATCTCGTCGTCCTCGATGAGGATGGCGTTGTTCCTGCGCTTCATCGCGATGTAGGGCTGGTGCTCGCAGACGCGGCGCCGGATCTCGCGCAGGTCGTTCTCCAGGGTGGTCCGGCTGACGAACATCTCGTCCTCGAGCTGGGCCAGCTCGATCCAGTCGTCCGAATTGATGAGCCGCATCATCAGAAAAATGATCCGGTCCTCCTTGGTCTGCATGATCTCGCGGTCGGAGATGAGCTCGAGAAACAGGGGGCGGTCCCCGACCTCCAGCTGGTAGCCCTTGCCGGACAGGGAGCGGATGCGGATGTCGTCCTCGCGGAGCAGGTCGTTGATCCGGGCGACCTCCCCCCGCACGGTCCTGGTGGATACGCCGAGCCTCTCCGCCAGTTCCCTGCCGGGAACCGCCATGTGCTTGCCGTTCATGTAGGTAAGGATCAGTCTGTGTCTGGCACTCAGTTTCTTTTTCTGCATTTTCCCACCCCGAAAATGACAGTCTTCCTTCCGCGGGACGGCGCCGGTCTCTTCGCCGGAACCTGCTCCCGGGCACCGCCGGCGCGTCCTTCCGGACACCCGCCTGCACACCCCGCGGGACGCCCCGGGAGCGCCTTCGGAAATCACCAAAAAGAACCGGGAGCTTCCGCGCTCCCGGTTCTTATCTTATCACATCTGTGCGGCCCTGAAAAACGGTTTTCACGGCCGAAAGCCCTTTCTCTCAGTCCCAGGGATGAAGCACGACCTTGATCGCCTCTCCCGAGCGGGTGAGCTGGATGCCTTCGTTGATCCTGTCCAGCGGCAGGATGTGGGTGATGAACTTGTCCGACGGGAAATTGTCGGCGATCGCCAGCTTGAACGCCCTCTGGGACTGGCTGTAGGAGGCGCCGAAATGCCCCTTGATCCAGATATTGTTGTAGTGGACGAGGTTGCAGTCGAGCTCGGTCATCGATCCCTTGGGAACGCCGCCGAAGAAGACGACGATGCCGCCCTTTCTGACCATGTGGATGCTCTGGGTCTGGGTCGCGTTGGCGGGCGTCGCGGAGATGACCTTGTCCGCTCCCTTTCCGTTCGTGAGGGCGAGCACCGCCTCGATCGGGTCGGTCTCCGAGCTGTCGATGATCTCGTCGACGCCGAACTGCTTCGCCATCTCCAGCCTGTGGCGGTTGATGTCGATCATGATGATCTTCTGCGCCCCGCGGATCTTGGCGATCTGCGCCATGAAGTCGCCGATGGGGCCGGCCCCGATGATGACGAGGGTGTCGGCGTAGCCCACCCCGATGTTCTCGAGGCACGCGAAGACGGACGTCAGGGGCTCGCCCAGGCTCGCCGCCTCATAGCTCACGCCGTCCGGGATCTCGTAGATGCCGCCGTAGTGAATCTTCTCTCCTCCCACCGCGATGTACTGGGCGAATCCGCCGGTGCCGGCCAGCTTCGCCACATGCTCGTTGGAGCAGTTCTCGCTGTGGCCGCTGATGCATTCCTCGCACTCCATGCAGTAGGTGCCGGGGAAAAGAAACAGCCTCTGCCCGACGTGGTACTTCGTCTCCTTCGGCCCGGTCTCCTCGACGCAGCCGACGATCTCATGCCCGTAGATGAACGGATATTTTCCCTTTCTGGAGTCGGAGGTCAGGTTGCGGATATCCGATCCGCACAGGCCGACCGCCATGATCTTCAGAATGAGTCCGTCCTCGGGGCAGGCCGGCTTTTCCACCATTTCCACCCGGATGTCATTGGGTCCGTACATAAGCGCCGCTTTCATCTGCATGTCAGTTCCTCCCTATTTTCTCTGTTCCGCGCCGCGGAGCGGTCACTCGCGCACCGCCCGTCCGCCGCCTTAAGGGAACCGCCCCCGGGGAGCGTCTCCTCTCCGGGCGGATTCCGTACTGCTCTGCTGAAAGTATATGCCGAGTGGCCCTGAATCATCAAGCAGTCCCTTTCCTCTTCCTGACGGCAAAAAACTTTTTGTCCTCAGTCCCCCCATTCTTTACAATAAACTCAAGAAAATCTTAAAAGGGGGATGCTCTATGGCTCTTTCTGAAAATTATCTCATCGGAATGGATCTCGGCACCACAAACGTAAAGGCGATCCTGATGGACGAGCACGGCAGCGTCGTCGCTTCGTCCTCCAGAGAAAACCACCTCATCTTTCCCGGTCCGAACATGGTTGAGCAGAGCGCGGACGAGTGGTGGGACAACGCCTCCGCGATCTTCCGCGACATCACCTCCGCCGCGGGGCCTGAGATCGTCTCCCGGGTCCGGGGCATCTCGGTCAGCTCCCAGACGGTGACGATGCTCCCCGTGGACAAGGACGGAAATCCTCTCAGAAACGCGATGATCTGGATGGACAGCCGCTCCGCGAAGGAGATGCACTACATCTCCCTCACCCTCGGACACGACCACTTCGTGGAGCTCACGGGCGGCCAGCCCGACGTGGCCTTCCTGCCGAACAAGATTCTCTGGTTCAAGAACAATGAGCCCGGCCTCTTCGCGAAAACCGCCAAGATTCTTCAGGCCAGCTCCTACATCAACCTGAAGCTCACCGGCGTCATGAGCGCCGACATCGACCAGGGCGCCCGTACCCAGTGCATGGACATCCACAGCCTGACCTGGTCCCCCGAGATCGGGGACGTCATCGGGGTCAATCTCGACGACATCCTTCCGCCTCCCTCCCACACGAGCGACATCATCGGCACCGTGACGGAGGCAGCCGCCCGTGAGACCGGCCTCATCAGCGGCATCCCCGTCGTGGCCGGCGCCAGCGACGCGCTGACCTCCATGTACGCCACGGGGCTCTCCACCCTCGGGGACGCGAGCGAATCCTCCGGGACCACCTCGCTGGTCTTCGTCGGCAGCGCCGTCCAGAGCGCCTGCGACATCCCGGTGGTCACGAAGCCGACCTCCATCGAGGGAATGCCCTACGTCTTCGACGCCCCGATCAACACCTCAGGCGCGTCTCTCAAGTGGTATCTTGAGACCCTCGGCCAGCCCGAGAGAGCTTACGCCGAGGCGAACGGAAAGAACGTCTACACCTACATGAACGAGCTGGCCGAGACCGTGCCGGCGGGAAGCAACGGCGTCATGTTCTTCCCGTACCTGCTGGGAGAGCGGGCCCCGCTCTGGAACTCCCACGCCCGCGGCATGTTCATCGGGATGTCCCTCGACACGAAGCACGAGGATCTGCTCCGGGCGGTCTTCGAGGGAACGGCTTTCGCCGTGAGACACGTCGTCCAGACCATCCGGGAGACCGGAGGCGCGGAGATCCGGTCCTTCCGCATCACCGGCGGCGGATCAAAGAGCCATACCTGGTCCAAAATCAAGGCCTCCATGCTGAAGGTCCCGGTGCTGATTCTCGACGAGAAGTCCGGAGACGTGCCCTTCGGCGACACGCTGATCGCCGGAAAGGCGGTGGGCGTGTTCCCGGATCTCACGAAGACCATCAACGAGCTGATCGGCGTGAAGGAAGTGATCCAGCCCGTGGACGAGTGGGCCGAGATGTACGACAAGCTCTATCCGTACTACGTGGATCTCTACCGCGACCTGGACAAGGACCTTCTGAGAATGAGAAACACCTGGATCGAGCTGAACAAGAAGAAGGGAAAGTAACGATCTGACAAAGACCGGAACGCCGGGCCGGTATGCGCGGTCCGGAACGCCGGCATTCAAGGATCAAAACGGAGCTTCCCGTTTCAAAAAGCAGGCGCCCGCCGTCACGGCGGAGCGCCTGCTTTGTCATTCCGGGGATCCGGAACCGGTCTTTTCTCTTCGCTGCCAGAGCGCGGGACGGTTCCTCCTTCCCTGCCGGACGGTCCGGCCGCAGCCGGTCAGCGGATGATCCGGTAATAGTTGTCCTTGTGCGCGAGGGGCTCCGGGAACCCGTTGGCGGGATAGCCGAGGATGACGTTGCCCACGCCGACATACTGACCCTCGTAGCCGGCCTCCCGGAGAAGCTCCTTTCCGAGCTCGTCCTCCAGCATGCCGTCCGCTCGGTTGATCCATCTTCCGCCCAGCCCCAGCGCGTAGGCGGCGTTCAGCATGTTTCCGATGGCGAGGGAGCCGTCCTTGACCGCGTCCGGCGTGTCCGCCGAGGCCGCCACGACGATCACCGTCGGCGCGCCGTAGAAGACGTCCCAGCCCTCGGGGGCGCCGGCGATTCTGGCGTTGAGGGCGCAGAGCCTGTCGATCCACTCCCGGTTCTGCACGACGATGAAGACCGCGGACTGTCTGTTGCCGCCGGAGGGGGCGTTCATGCCCGCCTCGAGGACCTGCATGAGCTCCTCGTCGGAGATCTGGTCCTTCCGGTACTCCTTGACGCTTCTTCTCATTTTGATGTCATTGACTGTTTCCTTCATAACTTCCTCCTTTTATTGATACCTGTCTTTGCGCGCCGGCGGCATCCGCCACCGGTTTCCTTCAAACAAACATTATTGACATCTGCCTCCGGTT
>CACYDL010000143.1 GCA_902773195.1 uncultured Lachnospiraceae bacterium | reverse complement strand
TCCCTCCGCGCCGGCGGATGCCTCCGGCACGGACAGCGCGGCTTCCGGGAGATCCCCGCCGGCGCCTTCCTCCCGGATCTCCGCCCGGCGGAAGACCGCCTGCACGCGGTTTACGAGGGGAAGATTATCCGGAACCTGGTAGCGGAACAGAAAGAGGGCGGCAAGGTTGATGATCGCCGCCGCCGCTATGACCAGTTTCAGGATAAACATGATTACTCTTCTCATCGCGGATTCCCTGTCTGCTCTCCTTCGTATGCTTCGAAGCGCCCTGCTTTGCGCTTTAGGGCGCTTCCGAAGCGGAGGTACGGGTCAGTGCAGCACGTGCGCGTCCACGCTGACCTCGTCCTGATTTCCTTCTTCGCCGGGGGCGTCTCCGCCTGCCGCCGTCTGTCCGCCCGGGAGTCCCTGGGCGCCGGCGGGCGTCACCTCCGCGCCTGTCTGACCCGGCTCCGCCGGGCTTCCGGAGGCGTTCTCCGCCTCTGTCCCGGTCTGCGCCGGCGTCCTGATCTCTTCCGCGCCGGAGAGGCTGGCTTCCGTCTGCGCCTCCGGTTCGTCCAGCAGGCGCCCATACTCATCCGTCTCCCGGTAGTACACGTCCAGGATGATCCTGTACAGCGCTTCCTCGTCGACCCGGAATTCCACGTTGGTCTCTCCCATCTCCGCGGTTCCCGGCACCGTGATGATGCTGCGCTCCGAGAAGTCCGTGGTCATCGCCAGGGAAGCCAGGTAGACGACCCGCGGGATGTTGAGGTTGGTCGTCATATAGGTCTGCGCCGCCTGATAGAGGGACAGGATGACGGAAATGTTTCTTCTCGCCGAGGCGAATACCTTGCGGATGAAGGCCGTCAGGTACTGGCGCTGGCGCTGCATACGGGTGTTGTTCGCCTCCGTCGAGACGTAGTCGCGGCTCCTCACGTAGGTTCTCGCCTGGTCGCCGTTCAGGGTGACGCTGGCGCCCTTCACGAGGGCGGGATCCCTGCTGCTCAGGTCCTCGAGAACCGTGACCGTCACGCCGCCGACGGCGTCGTTGAGGACGCTGATGGCGGGAATGCCGATCGAGACGTAGGCGTCCATCGGCATGCCGTAGAGAAGCCGGGAGACGGATTTCTCCGTGTTCTCGCAGCTCTTGTGCGCCCCGTCGCCGTAGGCGTAGGCGAGGCAGATCTGCATCTCCTCGACGCCGGCGTATCCGCCCTCGACGTTGTAGAGATCCACGTCGATCATGCTGTCGCGGGAGATATTGATCAGCGTGAACTTGCCGGTCGAGGTGTCCAGCGCCGCCACGAAGATCGTGTCCGCCTGGCCCTGCTCGCCGGCCACCAGCTGCTGCGCCATCTCTTCCCGGCTCTCGTCCCGGTCGACGCCGAGGCAGACGATGCTGACGACGTCTTCATTTCTGAGATAGTAATGTCCGTCGTAGATGACGACCCTGCCGTCCGCCTTGATCTCGGCGGTCTCCGGCGCGCGGATGCCCTCCGTGTTGGCGTGCTCCATGAGACTCTTTCTCCCGCTCTCCCTGAGAGAGTAGGGAACGCCAATCACCGCCCCCGCGATCAGACAGATTACCAGAAGGAATACTGTCACGCGGCGGCGTCTTCGTCTCCTGCGGAGCGCCTCGGCGGAGGCGTATGTAATTTCTTTCTGATGAAGTACCGCGCTGCTCGCCCCGGAGTCTTCCCCGGCGGAAGCCCCGCCGGCCGGTCCGCCGCCTCCCAGGAAGCTCTCGATCCCCCTGTTCAGCTCGGCGACGTCCAGGTCCTCCCGGAGCGCGTCTTTTTCATTTACATTCTTATCCATGCCGTCTGTTCTGTTGGGTTTTTACGCGGCAGGTCAGCGTCTGTCCTCCTCGTAGAGGAGCACGGCGTGCACCAGCACGCGCTCGGACGTCTGTCCCGCGACGCAGGTGCTGAGCACGAGGATCCTGTCGTCCGTCGTCACCTCGACGCCCGGCTTCACGCGGGCGTTCATGTCCCTGGGATGAAGCGTGCCCTCGATGTATTTCTCCAGCACTTCGGCGTCGGTGAAGTCATATTCGGCGGTGATGTTCCGGTCGTCCCCGTAGAAGGCCGAGTAGATCTCATACACATACGTCTTGTACGCGGTGTAAATGTAGACGTAGCGGTCGCTGTCCGTGATCACGCCCGCGTCGAGGAACTCGTAGAGCCCCCGGAACATCGTGCCGTTCCGCATGTTGTGGCCGTAGAGCACGGTCACGGGATCGACGAAATCCAGCGCGGCGGGCGCCTGGGAAAAGATGCATCCCGCGAACTGCGGATTTCCGTAGAGATCGTGGTGGAGATAGTACACCTGGTCGGTGCCCATGTACTGGGCCACCGGATAGTCGATCCGGGTCCCGGGCACGCGGATCCACGCGTAGAGCTCGGGATTGATGGCGTGGAGCTTTTCGAAGTCGATCGGCGCGTCCTCCGCGTCGGTGATGACCTCCTCCGGCACCTTCGTGGCCTGGGTGTCAAGGATCCCCGTGAACTCCGCGCTCTCGATGTCCTCGATCGTGAGGGCGGGGGAGGAATCGGCGGAGCCGTCCTCTCCGGGCGCGTCCGAAAGACCCGCGCCGCCGTCCGCGGCGTCTCCGGTCTCCGTCACCTCGCTGCGGGTCTCTGAATACTTCTTTTCAGCAGAAAAACGGCCCCAGTAGTACCACACCGCGGCCGCCGCGCAAAGGCAAGCACCAACCAGAGACACCCGGAAAACAACTTTCCAGAATGTCCTTTTATTCATATTTCTTCATGCGGTACCCGGCCACTGCGGCTGTCCCTGCCAGAAGCACTCCAAGACCTCCGATGAAAAAGATGTTGAAATCCGACGTCTTGGGCGACGGGACTTCATCGTCCCTGGTCGGCGTCCCTGTCGGGCTCGGCGCCGCGGATACGGCGGCCGCGCCTGTCATCAGCGCCGCTGACAGAATCGCGCATGCCAACAATTTTCTCATATTACACCCCCGTATTCATTATCTGTTTCATTATAAAATGACGGGCAGAAAAGTCAATACGCGTTTCACAAAACGCTCATTCGAAAATCGGGCACGGCGAAACGCCCCTCTGATACAGAAACTTCAGAAACCGGGCGGAGTAAAACCTGCGGCGCGGGCGAAACGCCCGCGCCGCAGGATATTTTTGCCGCATTTTACTCAGCGTCGATCAGGATCTCCTCCTCGGTGTCCTCCGTGGGTTCCTCTCCGGTTTCCTCCCGGGCTTCCTCGCCGGTCTCCTCCGGGACGATCTCGAGATCCTCCTCGTCGTCGACAAATTCGACGTCGTCGTAGTCGTCGACGTCCACCAGGTCGTCCTCGTCGTAATACCAGTCGGCCGTCTCGGGGCCGTCGGTATTGTAATACCAGTTCGATCCGATCTGGGTTCCGCCGTTCTCCGAGGAATCGGAGAAGGTGTTCCAGCTGTGGCTGCGCACGCCGCCCTTCAGGCAGTCGTCCACCGCCTGCTTGACGAAATCGGGCACGTTGCCTCCGAGCCTTCTCTGGTAGTAGATGGGGTCCGCCACGCTCGGCGAGTAGCAGTACTGGCCGTCCGCCGTCAGCTGGCTGAAGGCCGAGGTGCCGAAGCCGCCGTAGTTCTGGTCCGCCCGGTTCATCACCGAGGAGATCACCGCGAGGGCTCCGTCGTAGCTGATGTCGTCCTCTTCCGCGACGATGGCCCAGATCAGCTCCAGCTGGGACTGCGTGTAGTCCGAGCTGTCGGTGCGGTACATGCCGGTAACGGCCGGCGTCTCGGCCGGCTCGGCGCTCTCGTACACCGTGCCTTCGTCTTCCGGCGTGCCGTCTGTCTCAAAGGGCTCTTCTCCGTAGGCGCCGCCGTAGACGTCGTCGAAGGTTTCCCCGTCGTCTCCGGCCTGGTCTTCCGCCGCGTC
>CACYDL010000142.1 GCA_902773195.1 uncultured Lachnospiraceae bacterium | reverse complement strand
GGTTGCGTTCACGTCCCGGATGCATTAGACTTAATTCCGTAAAGGAGGACGCCATGATAGCACTGAGAATCCTCGATATCAAAAAGATGACCGCGGCCTTTCTCGTCAGGGATCTCTTCGACGATTATTCTCTCACGGAGGCCCAGATCACGACGTTCTGCACCTTCCAGATCGACGGCAGGCTCGAGGGCGATTTCTTCGATTCGGAGGACCCGTCGTCCGTGCCGGAAGGGACCTGCGTCAGATGGAGGATGGTCAGGGAGCGCTGCTTCGATATCATCAAGGGGAAGCGCACGCCGCTGGCGTTCCGCTTCGTTTTCTTCTACCCGGAGGAGCGTCTGCACGACTTTCTCGCATCCGCGGACGTGACGGTGCGGGAGGAGACCGTCTCCGGCCTCTGCGTCAACCTTCGCTTCGACGGGACGAATCTTCTGCTGACGACCGGCACGTCGATGAAGGCCTTCACGGCCGACCGGTCCTGCGACCGGGCCTGGGACAGCTACATACTGGCCCTCATGAACAGAATGGGAATCGAAACGGAGCAGCTGTGAGCTGCTCCGTTTGCGCAATAAGGCCGTCGAACATCTCTTCAGTGAAATGCGCGTATTGCGCGGGATGGGCGGCGTGCGCCTGCCCATCCCGCGCGATAAGACCGTTTCACTTTGTCAGCAGCATCATGATGTCGTTGGAGCGCTTCATGAACTTCGTCATCTCCTCCTGGGTCAGCGGATGCTGGGAGATCCTCGCCAGGTCGTAGAGCTGCTCGCAGATCACGGGAACCGCCTGGGCCTTCCTGTGGGCGAGGACAAACTTCACCAGCGGATGGTTGGCGTTGAGGACCAGCGTCTCCCCGCTGCCCATGCCGCCCATGTCCGCCATGCCGTACATCTTCATCATGTCCTGCATGCGGCGCTCCTCCTCGGAGAGGGTGACGATGGCGGCGATGTCGTCGTCCTTCATGTTCTCCGCTCTGACCTCCAGCTTGTCGTTGCCCAGATGCCTGCGGAAGATCTCCGTCAGGGAGTCCACGTCCGCCTGGCTGACTTCCTCTTCTCCCTTGAAATCGTCTGAGAGCTGGGAGTCGATGCGCGCGAAGCGGATGTGCTCGTTTCTCTGCTCGAGCTGCGTGATGTAGGGCTGGTCGATATTCTCCTTCAGGATGACCGCGTCCTTGCCGTTCCGGCGGAACATCGCGATGTACTGGGCCTGCTGCACCTCGTCGGTGACGTAGTAGACGGTGGCCTTCTCCGGCTCTTTCTCCCCGCCGTCCGCGGCTTCTTCCGCCCCGGCGGTCTCTCCCGCGTCTTCTCCCGCGGCGTTCTCTTCGACCTTCACCTCTTCGACGGCGATCTCCTCGCCGTCTTCACCCACCGCGGTGCCGGCGTCCGCTTCCTTTCCTGTCGGAATGTTGTTCTTCTCCTCGTACTCCGCGAGGGTCAGGTACTTGTCGTCGAGGTCGCGGAACAGCATGCAGTCCATCATGCGGTCCGCGAATTTCGTGTCGCGGATGCAGCCGTACTTGATGAACGGGCTGATGTCGTCCCAGTACTTCTCATAGTTCTCCCGGTCGGTCTTGCACATCCCGGTGAGCTTGTCCGCCATCTTCCTGGAAATGTAATCCGCGATCTTCTTCACGGTGCCGTCGTTCTGGAGGGCGGAGCGCGAGACGTTCAGCGGAAGGTCCGGGCAGTCGATCACGCCCTTCAGGGTCATCAGGAACTCGGGAATGACTTCCTTGATGTTGTCGGCGATGAAGACCTGGTTGTTGTAGAGCTTGATCTGGGACTCCAGCGCGTCGTACTGGGTGTTGATCTTCGGGAAATACAGGATGCCGCGGAGATTGAACGGGTAGTCGGTCTTCAGGTGAATCCAGAAGAGCGGCTCCTTGTAGTCGCGGAACACCTTGCGGTAGAACTCCCTGTAATCCTCGTCCTTGCAGTCGGAGGGCATGCGGGTCCACAGCGGATTGGTGTCGTTGATGGGCTTCGGCTCCTCCTTCTCGGGCATCGGCGGGGCCTCCTCGCCCTTCTCGGCGGCCTCCTTCACTGCCTTCTCGTGGTTCTCGATGCGTCTCTTCTCGTTCTCCTCCTCCCGCTTCGCGGCGGCGCTGCCGTCGTCCTCGAGATAGATGGGCGTCGGCATGAAGGAGCAGTATTTCTCGAGAACCTCGCGGATCCTGTACTCGTTGCAGAACTCGAGGCTGTCGTCGTTGAGGAAGAGGGTGATCTCCGTGCCGATCTCATTCCTCGTTCCCTCCTCGATGGTGTATTCCGACTGGCCGTCGCTCTCCCAGTGCACCGGCTTCGCGCCGGGCAGATAGCTCAGCGTGTCGATGTGGACCTCGTCGGCGACCATGAACGCGGAATAGAAGCCCAGGCCGAAATGGCCGATGATGTCGGAGGCCTCGTCCTCGTTCTTGTATTTCTCGAGGAATTTCGACGCGCCGGAGAAGGCGATCTGGGTGATGTACTCGACCACCTCGTCCTCGGTCATGCCGATGCCGTTGTCGATGAACTTGAGGGTCTTCTCGTCGGGATTGACGACGACGTGGATCTCATAGGTATGGCCCTCCTCGGGTCTGTATTCGCCGATGCCCTCCAGCTTCTTGAGCTTCGTCACGGCGTCGCAGGCGTTGCTGATCTGCTCCCTGACAAAAATGTCGTGGTCCGAATAGAGCCACTTCTTGATGATCGGAAGCATGTTTTCGCTGTTGATGGAAAGGTTTCCGGTTTTTGCCATTTTTAACTCATCTCCTCAATATCTGACGTAATCGCCCTGAAACCGGCTGATTCATAGAAAAAATCATAGTCTCGGAGGATCAAAAAGTCAAGAGAAAATTAGCACTCTTTCGAAACGAGTGCTAGCAAAACCGGGATTCTCCCCTCTCCGGTGCTCTTTTTACCAACCGGGGAGAGCGCGGCGGGGGATTCTTCAGCACTTTCACGGATGGCAGGGGGCCATCCCGCTGTGCTATGATAGGCGTGCGGCCCCCGGACGGGGAACCGCGTCCCGACAAACACCATCCCGGAAAGGAAGAAGACATGACAGAATACAAGCCGGTCAAAGAAGGAAAGGTCCGTGAAATCTATGACACAGGCGACGCCCTCATCATGGCGGCCACCGACCGCATCTCGGCGTTCGACGTTATTTTAAAGAATCCGGTTCCCGGCAAGGGACGCATCCTCACCGGTATGTCCCGGTTCTGGTTCGGGCTGACGGAGGACATCGTCCCCAACCACATGATCAGCACCGACACGGCGGATATGCCGGAATTCTTCCGGAACGAGGCCTTTGAAGGCCGCTGCATGCTGGTAAAGAAGCTCAGGATGTTCCCCGTCGAGTGCATCGTCCGGGGATATATCACGGGGAGCGGCTGGAAGAGCTATCTGGAGAACGGAACGGTCTGCGGCATCCCGCTGCCGGAGGGTCTCGAGGAATGCTCCAGGCTCCCGGAACCTCTCTACACGCCCAGCACGAAGGCAGATCTGGGCAGCCACGACGAGAACATCAGCTTTGAGAAGAGCGTCGAGGTGCTCGAGAAGGAATTCCCCGGCCGCGGCGCCGAATACGCCGCTGCCCTCCGCGACAAGACGCTGGCGCTCTACAGGAGGTGCGCGGACTACGCCCTCTCCCGCGGAATCATCATCGCGGACACGAAATTTGAGTTCGGCCTCGACGAGAACGGGGAGGTCGTCCTGGGAGACGAAATGCTCACCCCCGATTCCAGCCGCTTCTGGCCCCTCGAGGGCTACGAGAGCGGCCACGGACAGCCGTCCTTCGACAAGCAGTTCGTGCGCGACTACCTGAAGGCCAATCCCGACTGCGATTACACCCTTCCGGACGACGTCATCCGGAAGACCATCGAGAAATACGAGGAGGCCTACCGTCTCCTCACACAGGAATGACCGCTCCGGGAATTGCCGCTTCCTCACACAGGAATGACAGCCCGCGGAACTGCCGCTTCCTCACACAGGAATGACAGCCCGCGGAGCTGCCGGAACCTCACCCGAACTGCACATTTCCCGGATTTAAAGGAGAATCAGGCTTCGCGCGCCGCCCGGCGCGCGAAAAAAGGCCCGTTCCTCTTCGCCTCAGTCAGGCGGCGCGGAACGGGTCCTTTGTTTTGTTTAAAAGAAATTCCGGTTCTGTCTGTCCGTCAGATCCTCCGCCGGGTCAGTCCTGCCCGGAGGCCCCGGCGATCTGTCTCGCCACGTAGACGCCGCTCGCCGAGGCGTGGGAGAGGGAGTGGGTGACGCCGCTGCCGTCTCCGATGATGTAGAGACCCGGATAATTGGATTCCAGGTGCTCGTTGAGGGCGACCTCCATGTTGTAGAACTTGACCTCGACCCCGTAGAGCAGCGTGTCATCATTGGCCGTGCCCGGGGCGATCTTGTCCAGGGCGTGGATCATCTCGATGATTCCGTCGAGAATGCGCTTCGGCAGAACCAGGGAGAGATCGCCGGGCGTCGCCGCGAGGGTCGGTCTGACGGTGCACTCTGCGATCCGGTTCTCATTGCTTCTGCGCCCCCTCTCGAGGTCGCCGAACCGCTGGACGATGACGCCGCCTCCCAGCATGTTGGACAGGCGGGCGATGCTCTCTCCGTAGCCGTTGCTGTCCTTGAAGGGCATGGAGAAATGCTTGGAGACCAGCAGGGCGAAGTTGGTGTTGTCCGTCTTCTTCTCCGGGTCCTCGAAGCTGTGTCCGTTCACCGTCACGATGCCGTTGGTGTTCTCGTTGACGACGATGCCGTTGGGATTCATGCAGAAGGTCCTGACGTTGTCCTCGAATTTTTCCGTGCGGTACACGATCTTGCTCTCGTAGAGCTGGTCGGTGAGATGGGAAAAGATCACCGCGGGAAGCTCCACGCGCACGCCGATATCGACCCGGTTGGATTTCGTCGGAATGTCCAGCTCCTCGCAGACGGATTCCATCCACTTGCTGCCGCTCCTTCCCACGGAGACAATGCAGTGGCGGCCCTCCGCGCTGCCGTCGTCCGTGTGGACGCGGAAGCCGGGCTCCAGCGCCTCCAGATGCCTGACGGGCGTGTCGAAGAAGAAGTCGACCTTGTCCTTCAGCTTCTCATAGAGATTCTTCAGCACGACGTAATTGATGTCCGTTCCCAGATGGCGCACCGAGGCGTCGAGCAGCGTGAGCCGGTTCTGAAGACACAGCTTCTTGAAGGAGCTGCCCGCCGTGGAGTACATGCGGGTGCCTCCTCCGCCGTTCGCCACGTTGATGGCGTCGACGTAGCGCATCAGCTGAAGCGCCTTCTCCTTGCCGATGTACTCGTAGAGGGTGCCGCCGAAGTCGTTGGTGATGTTGTACTTTCCGTCGGAAAAGGCTCCGGCGCCGCCGAAACCCGTCATGATGGCGCAGGTCTTGCAGCGGATGCAGCTCTTCACCTTGTCGCCGTCGATGGGACACTTCCGCTGCTCGAGGGGATGTCCCGTCTCGAACACCGCCACCTTGAGTTCCGGCGCTTTTTTCATCAGCTCGTAGGCGGAGTAGATGCCGCCCGGGCCGGCCCCGATAATCAGCACGTCGTACTGTTTTCTTTCACTCATCGTTCTATTCCTCATACAGGCTTCCGGGCCTGTTCCGCAGGCCGCTCAGGCGCTCCCGCGTACTGCGGCCCCCTTGCCGGTTTTCTCACTCTCCCGCGGCTGACCGGCTCTCTCGCCGGTTTTCTCCCTCCTGCGGGTTCACCGGCTCTTTTTCCGGTTTTCCCTCTCCCGCGGGCTCGCCGGCTTTCTTGCCGGTTTTCCCTCCCGCGGACTGCTCAGCTCCGCCGCCGGTTTTCTCAGCCCTCGACGATCAGATAGCTCCCGCCGGGAAGCGGAAACACCTCCGCCTGCTCCTCCAGATCCTCGTCGGACAGGCCCTCCAGATCCATTCCGGATTCGTCCAGCCATCTCCTCACGTCCCGGATCGACGGGACGACCACGGCCATGCAGTCCTCCAGAAACGCCTCCGCTTCTTCCCTGGTATCCGCGACCGGTTCATCGAAAAGCTGATCCTGGTTTTTCAGAAATGTGTCCAGACACTCGTCGCTGTACTCGTTCATCAGAGCCTTCTCCTGTCAGTCTGTATTTTCTTTCTTATTTCTTTTTATCTGTTCTGTTCCGTTCTGTTCCGGTTCTTCCGGAATCCCGTCACGCGTCATGAGATGCGCTTTTCCCTCAGAAGCGCCCTCAGATGAAATACGCCCTTTTTTCCTCAGAAGCGTTCTCGGATGAAATAAGCCTTTTTCTTCCTCAGAAGCGTTCTCAGGATTGTCCTCCTTCAGAATGGTCATCCGGGAATTCCGCCGCCTGCTCCCGGATCTCATCTCCGAAGCAGAGCGGTATCTCGCCGGGCGAGGAAATAATCCGGTCCGCCCCGTTTTCCGCGAGCTCCTTTTCGTCCCTGTAGCCCCAGAGAACCCCAACCGTCCTCATGCCGGCGGCCCGTCCGGTCCTCATGTCGGTCCACGTGTCGCCGAAATAGAGACTTTCCTCCGGACTTACGCGAAGTTCCGCGAGAATCGCCAGCGCTCCCGCCGGGTCAGGCTTGACCGGCGTCCCGGGGACCTGTCCCCTGACGATGTCGAAGAGATCCCCGAAGCAGCCGCGGATCACGCTCTGGGCCGGACCGTCGGGCTTGTTGGAAAAGACGGCGAGCCGGATTCCCCTCTCCTTCAGCGCCGCCAGCGCCTCGGGAATGCCGTCGTAGGGCTTCACCCCGTACAGGGGCTGCTCCGCCAGAAATTTCGGGTTGAGGATCCTGCCCTTCCGGAGATTCTCCTCCGTGTACCCTCCGGCCGCCCTGAGGCATCTCTCGACGAGGGTGTCGGAGCCGTCTCCGCAGAAATACCTGTAGTCGTCCACCGGCTGCTCCGGAAGGCCGAGGGCCTTCAGCATGCGGTTCCCCGCCAGCGCGATGGAGTCCAGGGTATAGAGCACGGTACCGTCGAGATCGAATACCGCCGCCCGGATCACCGGGCTCACTTTCCCTGCGGCGGAAGTTTGAAGGAGCTCTTCATGGAGACGATCCGGTTGAACACCGGCCTGCCCTCCACGGAGTCCTTCGGATCCGCGCAGTAATAGCCGTTTCTCACAAACTGGAAGCTGTCCCCCGGCATGGCTTTGGCGAGGGCGGGCTCCAGGCGCGCCTCCCGGACCACCGTCAGGGATTCCGGATTGAGATTGAGGGATCCGTCCTCGTTGTAGACGCCCTTCTCCTCGTCGATCAGGTTCTCGTAGAGGCGGACCTCCGCCGTGAAGGACTCCGCGGCCGGCACCCAGTGGATCGTCCCCTTGACCTTGCGTCCGGTAAATCCGCTTCCTGCCTTCGTCTCGGGATCATAGGTGCAGTGGACGGCGGTGACGTTTCCGTCCTCGTCCTTGTCGACGCCCACGCACTTTACGAAATAGGCGTGCATGAGACGGACCTCGTTGCCCGGATAGAGCCTCTTGTACTTCGGGACGGGGTTCTCCATGAAGTCCTCCTCCTCGATGTAGAGCTCCCGGCCGAAGGGGATCTGCCTCTTTCCCATCTCAGGATTTTCCAGGTTGTTGTCCGCGTCGAGAATCTCCGTCTGCCCCTCGGGATAGTTGTCGATGATGAGCTTCAGGGGATGAAGCACCGCCATCATTCGGGCGTCCTTCATCTTGAGATCCTCGCGGATGCAGTACTCCAGCATCGCGTAGTCGCTGGAGGAATTGGCCTTGGAGACGCCGCTGAGCCAGACGAAGCTGCGGATGGACTCCGGCGTGAAGCCGCGCCGGCGCAGCGCCGCGATGGTCACGAGCCTCGGATCGTCCCAGCCGTCGACGATGCCCTCCTCGACGAGGCGCTTGATATAGCGCTTTCCGGTGACCACGTTGGTGAGGTACATCTTCGCGAACTCAATCTGCTTCGGCGGATGCTCCCAATCGGTGTTCTCCACCACCCAGTTGTACAGGGGTCTGTGGTCCTCGAACTCCAGCGTGCAGATCGAGTGGGTGACGCCCTCGATGGCGTCCTCGATAGGATGGGCGAAGTCGTACATCGGGTAAATGCACCATCTGTCGCCGGTGTTCTGGTGGGAAAGATGGGCGATGCGGTAGAGGATCGGATCCCTCATATTGATATTCGGGGATGCCATGTCGATCTTCGCGCGGAGCACCATCGAGCCGTCCTCGTATTTCCCTTCCTTCATCTCCTCGAAGAGGCGAAGGCTCTCCTCCGCCGGGCGGTTCCTGTCCGGGTCGTCCCGGCCGGGCTCGGTCAGCGTGCCGCGGTATTCCTTCATGTCCGCCGCGGAGAGGGTGCTCACGTAGGCCAGTCCCTTGCGGATCAGCAGGACCGCCTTCTCGTACATGATGTCGAAATAATCGGAGGCGAAATAGCACCGGTCGCCGAAGTCGGCGCCCAGCCACTCGACGTCCGCCTTGATGGAATCGACGAATTCGCTCTTTTCCTTCGTGGGATTGGTATCATCGAACCTCAGATTGAACTGGCCGCCGTATTCCTCCGCCAGCCCGTAGTTGAGGATGATCGACTTGGCGTGGCCGATGTGGAGATAGCCGTTCGGCTCGGGCGGGAAACGGGTGCAGATCTTTTCGTACCGCCCCTCCGCGAGATCATTCTCGATGATCGTCTCGATAAAATTCCTGGATCTTGTTTCCGTCGTCTCATTGGCGGCGTTCCCCCCCGCCGCAGTGTTCAGGTTTTCCATGAAGCCTTCTCCCCCGGATAATGGTTGGATGATTTCGAAACGCCCCTTCCGGGGCACCTCGTTATCTTAGCATAGTTGCATGAAATGAGCAAGCAGAGGGGCCCGGCGGCCCCGCCCCCGGAAGCCGTTTCTGCGGGGCTTTATGAGCAGCCCCCGGGCAGGGCCGGGACGCCCCGGTCCGGGGTGCTGCGCCGTGAGGCGGACCGGCCGCCCGCCCCGATCCCGCGGAGACGCGGGCGCGTTCCGGTTGTATTTCCCACCGCTTTGTGGTAGCATGGCAGATAACGCTTTGGAATAAACTGTTTCGGAGGCATCCTCATGCAGATACTGTTTCAGGCCCTGTACCAGGTGCCGGACCTCATCAGAACCATTTTTGCCGGAAAATTCGCCGTCGCCGCCGTCGCCGTCACGGCCGCCTACCTGATCTCCCTGTTTCTCAACAACAAGCCCGCCAGGGTGATCCGGGAGATCCTGGTGCTGGCCGCGGTGGCCGCGGGTGTGGGCGCCTACTTCAAGAGGCGCTACGCCTTCTTCTGGCTCATGCTCATCCTGCTGGCGGTCCTCCTGCTGGTGCGTCTCCTGAGCTACCTGCTGGTGACCATCCGGGTCAACCGGAGAAACCGCCGGATCGAGAGGAAAGCCCTCGAAAAGGCGCGGATGCGGCGCGGCTCCTGGAAGGACCGGAGAGGCTACAGCGGAGCGCCCAGACCGGACGACGCCCCGGCAAGGCTTCCGGGAATGGACAGCGGCGAGATACGGGACGTGGTGGAAAATGAGACGGTCGCCCGCGAGGGCGCGGATCTCGACATCGGATCCGTCCCGGAGACACCGGCACCGGCGGCGCCGCAGGCAGGCCCCGCCTCCGACGGCCCCCTCTCCCGCGCGGTGGTGGAGGACGCTCTCCGGAAGCTGGAGGATCTCAGGGCCATCGGGATCCTCAGCGAGGAGGAATACAACCGGAAGCGGGCGCTGCTGTATTCCCGCATGGGATGAGCGCCGGACGCCGGAAAGAGTTTTTAATTTCAGACGCCGGAAAGAGTTTTAATTTCACTGTTGCAAAACAGCGTCGAATCGGTTATAATTTGTTTTGCGTCAATTCGCAGGCTACTTTGGCACAGGTGGTAGCGCACC
>CACYDL010000141.1 GCA_902773195.1 uncultured Lachnospiraceae bacterium | reverse complement strand
TCATTCCGGCGGTGCAGCTCTCCATGGCGGAGATCTGCAGATGCTGCCCGATCAGCGCGCGGGTGATCTGATGATAGAGAGAGAAGATGGCATCGGGAAGCGGGTCGGTCTTTTTCACGGAAAACCTCCTGTTTCGGCAGGGATATGTCAGCAGCAGCGTTATCATTGTATCAGATATGAATCCGGAACAACAGCGGCTGCGGTTAATCAAAAAGGAGCGGATATGCAGGAAATCAAGTGTCCCCGCTGCGGGGAAGTCTTTCAGATTGACGAGGCGGGCTACGCGGCCATTGTGAAGCAGGTGAGAGATAAGGAATTCCGGATGGAGATCCTGGACCAGGAGTCGAGGATGAACCGGGAGAAGGAGACAGCTCTCCGCGCGCAGCGGGAGACCCTGGAGGCGGAGAAGGAGCTTGCCCTCCGGGAGGCGCTGGGGGATCAGGAGAAGCTGGTCCTCGTCAGGGAGTCCGAGATTGCGGACCTGAAGGCCCGCCTTGAATCGCAGAAGCGGGAGGCGGCGCTTCAGCTGGAATCCCTGAAGAGCGAGCAGGCGCTCGCCCTTGAGAACGCCACCAGGGAGCTGCGGATCGGCAGGGAGCGGGCGGAGGCCGCCCTTACGGCTGAGAAGCAGAAGGCGGAGGCGGAGCTTACGGCGGAGAAGCAGAAGGCGAAGGCGGAACTTACGGCGGAGAAACAGAAGGCGGAAACCGCGCTTACAGCGGAGAAGCAGAAGGCGGAGGCCGCCCTCGCGGCTGAGAAGGAGAAGGCCCGTCTCGAGGTCACCTCGCTCCGCGAGAAGAAGGAGCTGGAGATGAGCGCTCTCAGGGAGAAGTCGGAGACAGAGCTCCGCGCCCTGAAGGAGAAGTCTGAGACGGAGCTCCGCACCCTGAAGGAGAGGTCCGAATCGGAGCTCCGCAGCCAGAAGGAGAAGGCGGAGAACGAACTCCGGATCATCGTCCGGCAGAAGGACGACGAGATCCAGCTCTATAAGGACATGAAGACGCGCCTCTCCACAAAGATGGTGGGGGAGAGCCTGGAGCAGCACTGCGAGACGGAGTTTAATCTGATCAGGGCGGCCGCATTTCCGGACGCGTATTTTGAGAAGGACAACGACGCGCGGAGCGGCAGCAAGGGGGACTATATCTTCCGCGACTACGAGGACGGGATTGAGTACATTTCCATCATGTTCGAGATGAAGAACGAGATGGACGAGACCGCCTCCAAGCACAGGAACGAGGACTTTTTCAAAAAGCTGGACAAGGACCGGAATGAGAAGGGCTGCGAGTACGCGGTCCTTGTGTCCCTGCTCGAGACGGACAGCGACTACTACAACGCGGGGATCGTGGACGTGTCGCACCGCTACCCGAAGATGTACGTGATCCGGCCCCAGTTTTTCATCCCGCTCATCACGCTTCTTAAAAATGCGTCCAGGTCCTCTCTGGAGGCCCGCAGGGAGCTGGAGCTCGTCCGGAATCAGAACCTGGACGTGGAGGCCTTCAGTGAGAAGCTGGCGGATTTCAAGAGCCGTTTTTCGCGGAACTATGAGCTGGCAAGCCGCAGGTTTCACGAGGCGATCGACGAGATCGACAAGTCCATCGAGCACCTGCAGAAGATCAAGGCCTCGCTGCTCTCGTCGGAGAACAATCTGCGCCTGGCCAACGACAAGGCGGAGGACCTCACCATCAAGCGCCTCGTCCGGGGCAACCCGACGATGCGGGAGAAGTTTGAGGACGCCGGCGTGGAGATCAAGTAAGAGGCGCGGAACAAAGAAGGAGATTCTATGACATATCAATCGGTCAGATTCAAAAAGATCTGCTGTATTCTGCTCATTTTCCTGTTGTCCGTATCCGCTTCGGGGTGCGGCAAAAAGGTCATATACGCGGACGGGGACGGCAGTCCGGCGGAAGCGCAGGCCGGCCCGGCGGGGGACCAGGCCGCGCCGGAAGTGCCGCAGGTGACGGAGGCGCCGCCTGTCAGGGAGCTCAGCTTCACCGAAGAGCAGACCCGCGCCGGCGATCTCATCCTCGTGAACGCGGACCACGCCTACGATTTTGAGGCGAACGCGGATCTTCCGCTCACCGTGATCCGGGAGGCCCAGACATACGATTATCCGGTTTCCGGAGAGGAGATGAAGCTTTCCTCGGAGATCATGCCCGCGCTTGACGCCATGATCCGGGACTGCGACGAGGCGATGGGGACGGAGTATACCTCCGTGAGCAGCGCCTGGCGGTCGGAGGAGTACCAGCAGAATGTGTGGGACGAGATGGAGGAGCTGTACGGGGAGGAGTACGCGGAGAAGTACGTCGCGGTGCCCGGCTTCAGCGAGCACCACACCGGCCTCGCGCTCGACCTCGGCATTATTTATGAGGATGAGAGCGAGGGGACATTCTCCGAGAGCGAGAATGCCGTCTGGATGGCGGAGCACGCGCATCACTACGGCTTCGTCCGGCGCTACGCCGAGAACAAGACGGAGATCACCGGGATCAGCAACGAGGCCTGGCACTTCCGCTATGTCGGCATTCCCCACGCGGCGTATATGTACGCCAACGATCTCTGTCTGGAAGAGTACCTCGCCCGTCTGAAGGACACCACGTCACCGGAGGAGCCGCTGTCCGTCGAAGCGGAGGGACGGAGCTGGCAGATCTTCTATACGGACGGGCCCTGTCCGGAGCCGGAGGGGGCGTACACCGTATCCGGGGATAACTGCGGGGGCGTGATTGTGACCGTGAAGCTGTGAACAGGAGAAAGGGATATGGATATTCACGCGCTGCTTGACTACTTTGACAGGGGCGGAGATTTCGGAGAGGATCCGGAAATAGTTCTCGCCATGAGGGAATGCATCAGGGAGAACCGGCGCCTCCTGTATGAGCTCAATCACGTCTGGCACGAGGACGAGGCGGAGATCGCGGAGCTGTTCGCCAGGATCACCGCGAAGCCGGTCGGAACAGGCCTCAGGCTGGAACTGCCGTTTTATACGGATTTCGGAAAAAATATCACGGTCGGAGATCACGTGTTCATCAATTCCGGATGCAGATTTCAGGATCAGGGCGGAATTTACATAGGCGATGAGGCCCTCATCGGCCACAATGTCGTGCTGGCGACACTGGATCACGATATCAGCCCCGACAGAAGGCATATTCTTCATCCCGCACCGATCCGGATCGGAAAGCGGGTGTGGATCGGGGCGGGTGCCGTTATTACGAAGGGCGTCACGATCGGAGATCACGCGGTGATTGCGGCGGGAGCCGTTGTGACCCGGGACGTTCCCCGGGACGTCATCGCCGGAGGGGTTCCCGCGAAAGTAATCAGAGAGATATGACCGCCGTTATCTGCAGTCCGGGCATAACCGGAAGTACGGAGAACCGCGGAAAGGAGAGGCAGCTGTGACTGAAGAACTGAAGATCGACTCGGAAGGGCACATGCTCTTCGGCAGACTCTATACACCGGGCGCGGCTTGCGCGAAGCCGCGTCCTCTTGTTGGTAAGGCATGTTTCCGGCTCATTTTTCGGAACACGAAAAATTCGCTTCGGAAACATGCCTTACCAAGAAAAAGCCGGCGGCTGCCGGCTCACTTGAAAATGACCAATTTGCTTGCGACATAATTCAGAATAATCACCAGAATATTGGAGCAGATCTTGACGACCAGATCATGGAAGGAGAGCAGGTCCGCGAAGACAAACATAATCGCCAGATCCAGAAGACCGGTCCCGACCCTGCACAGAACAAAGGAGAGAAGCTCTCTTCCGATTTCTCCCGCGCCGGACGCGGAGCTGGAGAACACCCATTTCCGGTTGGTCAGATAGGCGAAGAGCACTGCCGCGGCCCAGGCCGCAGCAGTGGAGAGTGTGATATTGACCCCGAGGAGGTGCGCCAGCAGATAATACACTAAAAAATTGACGACCGTCGTCAGAACCCCGAAAATGCCGTACAGCAGCAAAGAACGGTATTTTTTGAGAAATGCAATAAAATAGTCAGCGATCACGTTCATCCTGTCCCGCAGCTCCTCCGGTGAATTCTGTATTTATCAGTCGGGCTCATTTCACACAAACAGGTCAACAAAACTGAAGGTGCGGCAGTCGACGAGCCCGCGGTTTGTGAGACGCAGCTCGGGAAGACAGGCCAGCGGAATGAGAGCCATGGTCATGTAGGGGGAATTGATGACGCAGCCCATTTCCTTCCAGGCCTCGCTGAGACCTGCGATCTTCTCCGCCATTTCCTCTACCGGGAGGTCGCTCATGAGACCGGCGATCGGCAGGGGGACGAGCGCGAGCACCTTGCCGTCCGCGACCGCGCACATGCCGCCCCCGCACTCGATGAGGGTGTTGGCCGCAAGAGCCATGTCCGCGTCATTTGTGCCCGCGACCAGAAGATTGTGGGCGTCGTGCGCCACCGTCTGCGCCATGGCGCCCTTCTTAAAGCCGAAGCCCTTCACGAAGCCGCATCCCCTCGTTCCCGTCGCGTGATGGCGCTCGAAGACGAACATCTTGAGGACATCCTGCTCCGGATCTGCTTCCACGGCACCGTCAGAGACCCTGAGATCCATGATTCGCTCATAATTTCCGACATGATTCGGGATAATCTCCATCACGCGCGTCTTTACGCTGCCGGCTTCCTTCGCGCTCTCCGGCGCCTCGATCCGGAAGCTGCCGGCCGTGATGGTTTCGCCCACGTGCATGGTGTCGCAGACGAAATCCGGGAAAGCGGCCTTTCCGATCTCCACGGTCAGCTTCCCGTCCTCCGCGACCACATCGCCGTCGATGATCGTGCGCGTGATGCGGATATCATTGAGGTCGTCAAAGAACACGATGTCCGCGCATTTTCCGGGCGCGATGCTTCCCATCTCGTGATCCATCCGGAAGCAGGTCGCCGGGTTGATCGTCACATACTGAATCGCCTTGATCGGATCCAGCCCCTCCTTTACGGCGCAGCGCACGATGTGATCGAGATGTCCGTCAACGACCAGCGTGTCCGGATGTGTATCATCCGAAATGAGACACGCATAGCGGTCATCGATATGATTATCCAAAATGGCCCGGATAATGACGGGCATATCGTGCCAGGCGCTGCCGTAGCGCATCAGGGCGTACATGCCGCGGCGCATTTTCTCGAGCACATCCTCCGCCCTCGTCGACTCGTGACAGCACCGGACGCCCGACGCGATGTAGGCGTTGAGGCCGGGGCCGGTCTCCGGAACAGAGTAGTGGCCCGTAATAATATTGTCGGACTTCAGCGTCTCCGCCAGTTCCCCGTGGATGTGCTCATTGGCGTTCAGCACATTGGGGAAGCTCATCATCTCTCCGAGTCCCATGATCCCGTCCCAGGTCATCATCTCCCGGATCTCCTCCGGGCCGACGAAGGAACCGGTGTCCTCAAAGCCCGCGACCGCGGGGACGCAGGACGGCGCATTGGACATGGCCTTAAGAGGCGCCCGCTTCGCGTCCTCGATCATCACCTTCACGCCCTCAAGCCCGCAGACGTTGCAGATTTCGTGAGGATCCATAAAAATGCCCGTCGTCCCGTGCGGAACGACCGCTCTCGCGTATTCCCCTACGCTGATCATGGCCGACTCGACATGAATATGCGCGTCCATGAAGCCCGGCGCGATATACTGGCCGTCCGCGTCGATCACCTTTGTGTGTTCCCCGATGCAGTGCGCCGCGTCGCCGACGAGCGCGATCCTCCCTTCCGCGACCGCCACATCGATCCCCTCCTGGATCTCCGCGGTGCAGACATTGACGAGCCTGGCGTTCCGGATGACCAGGTCGGCCTTCCGGGCGCCCGTGGCGACCATCGCCATGGTCCTGGTTACTTCATAGAGCGGCTTTTTACAGAACTTGTTCAGCATATGCGTCTCTCCTTTGCCTGAATCCCTGAAACGGACAATGAGTAATTCTGATTCATTTATCATAAAGGATTTTCGCGGCACAGACAAGCAAAGCAGACAGCAAAGCGGTCCCCCGGACTTTCGTTTGCCCTTTGCCGGAACATGCTTTATAATACCTGCTGATTCTCTC
>CACYDL010000140.1 GCA_902773195.1 uncultured Lachnospiraceae bacterium | reverse complement strand
TATAAATGGCACCTCGCGTGAGGTGCCATTCGTTTATCTTTTGTATTTCCTTACTGTCTCATCGTGTAGTCGCGCTCCACGACGAGCTCGCCGGAGATGATCTTGTCGATCGCGTCCTGCGCGACGGCCTTCACGTCGTCCGGAAGCGTGTCATACATGAGGACCGCGACGGCGCCGTCCGCCATGCCGAGGTTGTACACGTCTCCCTTGAAGGAGCCGTCGTCGACGGAGCCGAGAGCGATGTCAAGGACGACGTCGAGATTGTAGAGGGCGGAATCAAGCATGTTCTCCGGGCAGAGGAAGCTCTGATCATAGGAGTCGCCCATGCACCAGATTCCGGCGTCAGCCGCGGCCAGCATGGCGCCGTCGCCGCAGGCGTTCGCGCAGTGCTTGATCACGTCGGCGCCCGCTTCGATCATGGCGTTGGCCGCTTCCTTGGCAAGCTGTGTGTCGACAAAGTCATTCGTCCAGGCGCCCATGTAGGTGATGTCCGGGTTGACGGACTTCGCGCCGTCCTCGAATCCGTTCAGGATCTTGACGAGGGAGTCGCCGGCGATGGGGCCGATCGCTCCGACCACATTGGACTTCGTCATGTTCGCGGCGATGATGCCCTCGACGTACGCGGTCTGCTCGCAGGCCATGACGTAGGACGCGACGTTTTCAGCGGAGGCGTCCGCCTCGGTGCAGATGAACTTGACGTCCGGATAGGTCTCCGCGACTTCGAGAGCCGGATCGCCGAACTCATAGCCGTGGCCGATGATGATGTCGTAACCGTCGCTCGCGAAATCCGCGAAAGCCTGCGTGATGTCCGCCGCGGAGAGGTTCTCGGCGTAGGAAAGCTCATAGCCGTACTTCTCGCAGGCCTTCTGGGCGCCTTCGTACGCGGTCTGGTTCCAGCCGCCGTCATTGACCGCGCCGGAGGCGCAGAGAGCGACGCGGACGGTCCCTTCGTCAGCGGAAACCGTAGCTGCCATGGCGAGCGCCGCAAGCGCGGCAAGTGCGATACCGATCTGTTTTTTCATAACTCCTCCTCTTAATAGAAATGGGTTGATATATGTAACCGCGGGCGGACAGCGGCCGCCCGCAGGCTGCATGCGGCTTTGCTTACGAATAGAAATACTCCCGGCAAGGTCCCCTGAGAACCCGCTCGCAGACCTCTTCTCCTTCTTTTGCCAGCTGTCTTTCGTCGACGCCGGTGAGAACCCCGTCCCTGAAAATGACCCTGCCGCCGGCCATCGTCATCTTCACATACCCGGTCACGCCGCAGTGCGCGATCACGTTCTGGGGCTCATGATGCGTCCCGGAGAGCTCGAGGGTACCCGCGTCGATCATGAAAAGATCCGCCGCCTTTCCCTCCTCCAGCGATCCGATGTCGTCCCGGCCGAGCGTCTTCGCGCCGCCGGCCGTCGCCATTTTCAGGATGTCATAGGGCGTCACGCTTCCGCCCCGCTCCTTCGCGTACCAGCACTGCATCATCCAGGCAAGCCGGATCGCGTCGAGGAGGCTCGACCCGTCGTTGGTCGCGGAGCCGTCGCAGCCGAGGGAGACGTTGACGCCCCATTCCTTCAGCTTCCCAAGCGGAAGGATCGGGAATCCCCCGAGCACCGCGGGCGTCGGGCAGTGCGAGATGCCGGTTCCGGTCTCGCCGAGGCGCCGGTACTCGTCGTCCGTAAGCTCCCACGCGTGCGCGAGCCAGACGTCCGGCCCGATAAAGCCGATGTCCTCGCACCACGCCAGCGTCCGTCTGCCCCAGCGCTCCTGCATGATCGGGTTCTCGCCCTCGCCGAGGTGCGTGTGCATGCGGACGCCCTTCTCGCGGGCCATTTTCACGGTTTCCGTAAAGGTGTCGGTATAGCAGTTCATCGGCTGGCACGGCGCCATCACGATCTGTGACATGGAAAACGGCGCCGGGTCGTGATAAAGCCCGATCAGCCGGTCGCAGTCGGACAGGAATTCATCGGTCGTCTCGACCATTTCCTCCGGCATCGTGCTGCCCTTCTCCCGCGGAAGCGTGTTCGTGCCGCGCCCCGCGTGATAGCGGATGCCGAGCAGCTTCGCCGCCTCCATCTGGCGGTCGACGGGCGTTTTTCCCGTGGCGCGCGTGAAGCAGTACTGATGGTCAAACGCCGTCGTGCAGCCGTGCTTCACGAGGTCCGCCATGGCCGTAAGCGAAGAGTAGAAAATCACGTCGCTGTCGACCAGGCGGAAGATCCGGTAGATCTTGTCCAGCCAGACCGGCACCGTCATGTTCGGATAATCGACCGACGTCAGATTGCGGATAAATGTCTGGAAAAAATGATGATGCGTGTTGACAAGTCCCGGATAGACGAACATATCCGTACCGTCAATTTCTTCATCGAAAGAATCCGGAAGCCGGCGCCCGATCCTGAGGATGCGCTGTCCTTCCGTCAGTATGTCCGCTCCGTAATAAATATGATCTTCGGCGTCACAGGTAACGATGGCTCTGGCATTGCGAATCAGAATCCGTTTTTCCAAGCTGTAATCCCCCGTTATTGGCGGCATGTTGAAATGCCGGCGCCCCGGCCGCGGAGTCCTCATCTTCCTATCAAGCGGCGGCCTCATTTTCCTATAATATAATAAAGAAGTAAGTATAGCCTGCCATCAATTCCGCTTCGCTGTCAAGCAGAAAAAAAGGCAGGCTGTCAATTCATCTGTATGTTACGGGGATGGCGCCGTGGTTCGCCGGGCGTCCTGATGGTTCCCTTTTCTTCCCGGCCGCCCCTTCCGGAAGGGACGGCGGGACGCCGGCGCCCGGTCTTTACAGCTCACGGTAATAGGGACAGATGTCCTCATAGCGGCCGTCCTTCATCCGGAATCCGCCGGGAATCGTCCCGAGCTGCGTGAATCCCAGACGCTCATAGAGATGCCGCGCGTGCAGGTTTGAGGCGACGACGGCGTTGAACTGAAGCACGGCAAAGCCGTGCTTCCGCCCTTCCTCCAGGCAGTCCGACACCAGCTTCTCGCCGATGTGCAGCCCCCGGCAGCCCTTCTTCACCGCGTAGCTGGCGTTGCAGATATGCCCGCAGCGGCCCACGTTGTTGGGGTGAAGGATATAGAAGCCGAGCACGCGGCCCGTGTCCTCGTCCTCCGCGACCCCGCAGTGGGTCTGCCCCGCGAAGAACGCGGCGCCCGTCTCCTCCGTGAGAAGCTCCTCCTGCGGAAACGCGATCCCCTCCTCCACGACCTCGTTCCAGATGGCGTTCATGGCAGGCACGTCCGTCTCCCTGTATGCCCTTATGCTGATTTTCATGATGGATCTCCTTTCCCTGCCGTCCGTGCCGGGCCGTCTGTTCTCTTCCTGCCCGGCCGGACCATCCCCTTTCCTCCCGGCCATCCGGGCGGAACCGTTCCTCTCACTCCCAGAAAAGCTCGTCCAGCGTGCGGTCCAGCGCCTTGCAGATGGCGATGCACAGCTTGACGGTGGGGTTGTAATCCCCTTTTTCGATCGCGTTGATCGTCTGCCTCGAGACGCCCACCAGGTCCGCCAGCTGCTGCTGGGAATAGTCCTTGGCCGCCCGGGCGGATTTCAGTCTCAGATTCTTCAAGGCTCCTACCTCCTGTCTGATCCGGTCTGT
>CACYDL010000139.1 GCA_902773195.1 uncultured Lachnospiraceae bacterium | reverse complement strand
GCGGGCCGGCTCCGCCCCGCCTCGTCTTTTTCACAGGAAATCATAACAGAGTCTCCCTCAATTATCCACAGATAAAAAGACAGGACTGTTCTTTCCGGCGCATTCCGTGGTATGATGGCAGTGATCCGCTAAACAGCGCGGATACCATCAATCGTTTTTCTACAGGAGGGGGTTCTATGAGTCAATCTTCAAAACCGAAAAAGCTGTCTCTCGCAGCGCAGATCTTCATCGCCCTGGTTCTGGCGGTCGTCGCCGGGCTTCTGCTGCAGTCGCATGCTGATTTCACCAACAAATACATCAAGCCCTTCGGCACCATCTTTCTGAACCTGGTCAAGTTCATCGTCGGGCCCATCGTTCTCTTCTCGATCATGGCCGGCGTGGTCTCGATGCGGGATATCAAGAAGGTCGGCCAGATCGGCGGCATCACGGTGCTCTACTACTTCTTCACCACCGCCGTCGCGACGACCATCGGCCTTGTCATCGCCAACCTGTTCAAGGGAGGCTTCCCGATGCTCGAGACCTCCAGCCTCGTCTACGAGGCGCCCCAGTCGACGTCCGCGATGGACGTACTGGTCAATATCTTCCCGTCCAACTTCCTCGCGCCGATCACGGAGGCGAATATGCTCCAGGTCATCGTGATGGCCCTTCTGGTCAGCTTCGCGATCATTCTTCTCGGCTCGAAGGTCGAGAAGGCGGTGGAAGGCATCAACCGCTGGAACGATATCTTCATGATGTGCATGGAGATGATTCTCAAGCTTTCACCCATCGGCGTGTTCTGTCTTCTCTGCCCGGTGATCGCCACCAACGGTCCGATGGTCATCGGCTCTCTGGCGAAGGTCATCCTCGTCGCCTACTGCGCCTACCTGCTTCACGCCCTCATCATCTACTCCCTCACGGTCTCGACCCTGGGTGGGATGAGCCCCGCGAAGTTCTTCAAGGGCATGCTTCCGGCAATCATGTTCGCGTTCTCCAGCGCCTCCTCCGTCGGCACGCTCCCGATCAACATGGAGTGCACCGAGAAGCTGGGCGCGTCGCGCGAGGTCTCGTCCTTCGTCCTGCCTCTCGGCGCCACGATCAACATGGACGGAACGGCGATCTATCAGGGCGTGTGCGCCGTGTTCATCGCCTCCTGCTACGGAATCCATCTGACGCCCGTTCAGATGATCACCATCGTGCTGACCGCCACGCTTGCCTCCGTGGGCACGGCGGGCGTGCCGGGCGCCGGCATGGTCATGCTGGCCATGGTTCTTACCTCCGTCGGGCTTCCGATTGACGGCATCGCGCTGGTGGCCGGCGTCGACAGAATCTTCGACATGGGACGTACCACCCTCAACATCACCGGAGACGCCTCCTGCTCGATCATCGTATCCAACATTCTCCGCAAAAAAGGAGCGAAGCTGTAAGCGGCTCTGATCCGCGCGAAAACGGCAGGCACCGACGTGCCTGCCGTTTTTTCGCGCTTTTTCTTTCCCTCGCGGCGTCTCGTTCCGACCCTGCCCTCTCCGGCGCTGTCCGCCGTTCTTCTTTTCCTCAGGAGGTGATCACCTTGATCAGAAGCAGGGCCAGCACAAAGAGGATGACCGGCCTTGCGATCTTCTCCCCCTTCGTCATGGCAAGACCCGCGCCGATATAATTGCCGGCCATATTGCAGGCCGCGCCGGCGATTCCCAGAGGAATGAGCGCCTGGCCGTGGATCAGAAAGATCACCAGCGACGTGAGATTGGTGGTCAGGTTGATCACCTTCGTCTGGGCGTTCGCCGATTTCATTCCCATCCGGGCAAATACCGTGAAGGCTATGATCAGGAAGGTTCCCGTGCCCGGCCCGTAGAAGCCGTCGTAGATGCCGATCAGGAATGCCGCCGCGGCGGACACGACATACGTTCTCCGGTTCTCCTCCGCCGCCGTTCCCCGGTCCTGAAACAGGTTCTTGTTGAGGACGATGAAGGCCGCGGCGGGAAGGACGACAAACAGCACGTTTTTCATGACGCGTTCGCTGACGTGCAGTGAGATCCGCGTCCCTATGGAGGCCCCGGCGACGGCGCAGACCACCGCCGGGAGTGCCAGGCGGAAGTCCACCAGCCGGTGGCGGATAAACCGTCCCGCGGCAAGCCCCGTGCCGCAGGTGGACGACAGCTTGTTCGTCGCGATGGCGGAATGGACGGGGAGCCCGGCGAACAGATAGGCCGGAAGGGAAATCAGGCCTCCGCCGCCGCCGATGGCGTCGACAAATCCGGCGAGAAACAGCAGGGGACATACGATGAGAAACATCTTTGCGGTAAGCATCTCCGGCCGTCCCCGTCTCAGGCGAGTTTTTCGGAAAAATCAGCCAGCACCTCGGAGATCCGGATCTGCTGCGGACATACCTGCTCACAGCTCCTGCACTGCAGACATGCCTGCGGACGCTTCTCCTCCGGAAGGGCGCTCAGCGCCATCGGCGCGATAAAGCCTCCTCCCGTATAGGCGTGCTCGTTGTAAAGAGCGATCAGGCCGGGAATATCCAGTCCCTGGGGACAGCGGCTCACACAGTAGTGGCAGGCCGTGCAGGGGACCGTACCGGCGGAGAGCATCCTGTCCGCCGCGTCCAGCAGCTCCTTCATCTCCCCGTCGCCAAGCTTCCTGTCGTCCGCGAAGGTGTTCAGGTTCTTCCGGAGCTGCTCCTCATCGGACATGCCGGACAGAATCATCGTCACCGAAGGAATGCTCTGCAGGAACCGGAACGCCCAGGCAGGGATCTCCTCGTCCGGGCGAAGAGCCTTCAGCCGCGCCTCATATTCAGGAGCCAGAGCGGCCAGCCTGCCTCCGCGCAGAGGCTCCATGACCCATACCGGGATGTTCAGGCTGTCGAGCAGCGCCACCTTGTCCCGGCCGTTCTGGAAGGTCCAGTCCAGATAATTCAGCTGCAGCTGGCAGAACTCCATATCCTTTCCGTAGGCGTCCAGGAACCTCCTCAGCACGTCCATGCGTCCGTGGCAGGAAAAGCCGAGATGGCGGATGCGCCCGTTCTGCTTCTGCTTCATGAGATAGCTGTAGATGCCGTACTTCTCATCGTCGAGATAGGCGTCGATATTCATCCCGCACACGTTGTGGAACAGATAGAAATCGAAGTACCCGACGCCCAGCTTCTCCAGCTGCTTCTCGAAAATCTCTTCCACGCTGCTCCAGTTGGCGGGATCATAGCCCGGGAACTTCGTGGCGAGGTAAAAGCTTTCCCTCGGATACCGGGCCAGAGCCCTTCCCATGACGAGCTCCGAGTTCCCGCCGTGGTAGCCCCAGGCTGTATCATAGTAGTTGATGCCGTTTTTCATCGCCGTGTCCACCATGCGCAGCGCGGCAGGCTCGTCGATCCTGGCGTCGTCTCCTTCGATCACCGGCAGCCGCATGGCGCCGAACCCAAGAGCGGACAGCTTCATTCCCTGAAAATCCCTGTAAATCATGTCTTGATCCTCCTCTCTTTGTGACACTCCCGTGACTGAGGCAGCCACGGGAATGGGTCATTCGTTTTTTAAACGCCTTTCCGGCCTGTGATTCCGGTGCGTTTCTTCAGGCGTCCTGTTGATTCTGTCGTTTACCGTGATGTGCATATGGGCGACCTGAAGGATATCCACCTCGGGATTGTCTTCGACGATCTTTTCTCCCGCGTCGGATCCGCCGTCCTCGTCGTACTCGGCGTACTGTCCCATGTGCGGGGAGACAAGAATGATATCCGCCTGATCCCCGATCTCTTCGACCGCCTTTTTGACGGCTGTATTTCCCGCCTCAAAGGTCGTCTCCCCGATTCCTTCCTTGCCGCCGTCCCAGATCGGAATGTGGGGCGTGCAGACGGGCCATGCCGTTGTTGTCCGTCTCGACGTTGTCCTCATAGGAATAGCCCCAGATGCTGCCGTGAAGATCGGACGCGGCCAGTATGACGACGTGG
>CACYDL010000138.1 GCA_902773195.1 uncultured Lachnospiraceae bacterium | reverse complement strand
CCGCGGCATTTTTACCTGCAGAACCATCCTTCTGCAGAATCATCGCCCGCGGCATTCTTTTCCGGCAGAACATTCCTTCTGCAGAATCGGTTTTCCGGAGAATCTTTCTCTTTCCGCATCATTTCCCCATACAGAATCTGGAGAAGATTGTGTCGACCAGATCGTCGCTCACTTCTTCACCGACGATCTCGCTCAGGGCGCGGTAGGCGTCCATGAGATCGATGGAATAAAAATCCTCGGGAAGGCCGGACCGGACGCTTTCCTCCACCAGCGACAGGCTTGCCGACGCCCGCTTCAGGGCCTCGTAATGGCGGGCGTTGGTGATGACCGTCTCCTCGCCGAAGCTCAGCCTGCCGGAGAAGAACATCTCGCGTATCGTTTTCTCCAGCTCCGGGATGCCGGTCATTTCCTTCGCGGAAATCCTGATCACGGGAATTTCTTCCGATTCCCCTGCAGCCTCTTCCCCCGCGGCGTCCTTCGCCCGGTTCTCCTGCCCGGGCTGTTCCGCACTGGTGGATTCTTCCCCCGCGGCGTCTTTTGCCCGGTTCTCCTGCCCGGGCTGCTCCGCGGAGGCGATTTTTCTCATCGCCTCGGCCAGGTCCTCCTCCGTCACGGCGGCCGTAAGATCCGACTTGTTCAGCAGGATGATCGCCCTGCGGCCCCGGATCAGGCTCAGGATCTCATAGTCGTCCTCGTCCAGGGGACGGCCGGCATCTATCAGGGCCAGCAGCAGATCCGCCTGCTGCGCGTAGAACCTGGCGCGCTCCACGCCGATCTGCTCGATCCGGTCCTTCGCCTCCCGGATTCCCGCCGTGTCGATGACTCTCAGGGTTATGCCGCCCAGCTGGACCTTTTCCTCCAGGATATCCCGGGTCGTCCCCTCGATGTCGGTAACGATCGCGCGGTCCTCGCCGGTCAGGGCGTTGAGGAGGGTGGACTTTCCCGCGTTGGGCCTTCCGATGATGACCGTCAGGATTCCTTCCCGGATGATCCTTCCCTCGCCGAAGGTCCGCATAAGGCGGGCTATTTCTTCCCTCACGGGCCGGAGATTCCGCAGCATCGCCTCGGGAAATCCTGCCAGGTCCATGTGCTCGGGGTCGTCGAGCGCCGCCTCGATATAGGCGAGCTCGCCCATGATCTTCTCCCGGAGCTCCATGATCCTGTTTCTGACGGAGCCGGACAGCTGCAGGAGGGAGCTTCTGAGGGCATCGTCGCTCCGGGAGGAGATCACGTCCATGACGGCCTCCGCCTCGCTGAGATCGATCCTGCCTCCGAGAAACGCCCTTTTCGTGAACTCGCCCGGCTCGGCGGGGCGCGCCCCGTTTTCCGTGACGGCGCGGAGAATCCGGCTCATCACGAACGGACCGCCGTGGCAGTTGATCTCGACGGTATCCTCCGTGGTGAATGTGTGCGGCGCCCGCATCGCCATGACCAGACATTCGTCGATCACGCGTCCGTGATCCGAGGGGTCTGTTATGTGTCCGTAGTGGATGGTATTGGCCCGGTACGCCTCCGGATCGGAGGGCGTCTCCGGGCGAAAGATTCTCTTAAGGACAGCAAAAGCTTCAGGCCCCGAAATCCGGATGATTCCGATGCCCGAAGCTGTCATTCCGCTTGCGATCGCAGCAATTGTGTCGTTCACCGCTTCGGCGCCACGACGACGTGGCGGTAAGGCTCCTCGCCCTCGCTGTAGGTCTCGACGAACTTGTTGCCCTGGAGAGCGGAGTGGATGATCCTTCTCTCGTAGGGATTCATCGGCTCAAGCGAGATGGACCTGCGCGATTTCCTGACCTTGTACGCGATGTTTCTCGCGAGGTTGTTCAGCGTATCAGCGCGGCGCGAACGATAGTCCTCCGTATCCAGCTTGACGCGGACGTAGTCGTCGGTCTCCTTGTTGACGACAAGGCTCGTGAGGTACTGAAGGGAGTCGAGGGTCTGGCCTCTCTTGCCGATCAGCAGGCCCATCTCCTCGCCGGAGAAGGTGCAGCTGACCGCGCCTTCCTCCTGGCTGTACTCCGTGGAGATCTCGGCCGTGATGCCCATGGATTCAAACACGCTCCTGAGGAAGTCCTCGGCGGTCTTCTTCAGCTTCTCAGCCTCCTCTTCGGTACGCGCCTTGACGACTCTTTCCGGCTTCGGCCTGGAGGGCTCGTGGTATACGGGCTCGGCTTCCGGCTCCGGGGCTCTCTCGAAGCGGCTCTCGTCGCGGCCTCTTCCTCCCCGTCTTCCGTCGAAGCGGTCTCTCTTTCTGCGTCCCTCCGGGGCTCTCTCCGGGCGGGGTTCCCTGGCGGCGGGATTCTCGGTTCTCGCTCTGGCAGCCGCGGCGGCCGCCCTCTTCTCGATCTCGTCGCTGGAGATGATCCTGTCTCCGCTGCCTGTCACTTCCTCAGGCGCCGCGGCGGCCTCCCCGGCGGAGGCGAGCGGCTCCTGTTTCACGGAGAAGGAATTCTGCGCTTCCGCGGAGGCGCGCTCGATGGCCTCCGCTTCCTTCCTGAGCTCCTCCTCGGAGCGGGCGCGGGCCCTGATGACCGCCGGCTTGCTGCCGATGCCGAGGAATCCGCTGGTTGCTTCCTGTATCACGTCGTACTCAAGACGGTCCGAAGTCACGCCGAGGTCGAGGCAGGCCTGTGTGATCGCCTCGTCCGCGGTCTTCGCCGTATAATTTTTATATTCCATATCTGTCCTCATTTCTTCTTCCTGGTTCCGTTCTTCTCATCGAACGCCTTCACCATGTTGGCCTTGGAGGCGAGGGAACCTGCCTTTGCGGAATTCCTGTAATAATTGGTGGACTCTTCCATCTGCTGACGGTTCTTCTCGGCGTTTTTCTCCTTCAGGCTCTCGATGCGCCTGTTTTCCGCCTCGAAGCTGCGGGTGGAAACATGGGCCTGCTCCGTGATCTTCTGGGGCGGGAGTCCCTGCTTCGCGCGCTTTTTGTTCGCCTTCTCCTGGGCCGCCCTGATGATCTCCTCGGGCGTCTCCTTGTCCAGCTTGCGGTTGATCACGAACTGCTGGATCGAACGGATGACGGCGCTCATGATCCAGTAAATGCCGACACCGGTGGGAAGCGTGAGGCAGAAGAACGCGGACATGACGGGCATCATGTTGTTCATGGTCTTCATCGAAGAGGCCATCGCCGACTGCTGGTCGCCCGTGTCCTGCTGGGGCTGCGGCATCAGCTTGTAGTTGAGCCACTGGGTAAACCACGCGAGAATCGGGAACAGCGCCGCGCCGATAATCATGA
Organism: uncultured Lachnospiraceae bacterium; assembly: GCA_902773195.1. The sequence goes on along the minus strand of CACYDL010000138.1, from coordinate 724 downwards.
GGACCCACATGCCCTCTTTGTCGGTCCAGGCGGAGCGGATGATCTCCATGGGCGTATCGGAAATGCTGAGACCCAGGAAGCCCGTCGCCCTGCTCACGTAATTGTGAATGCCGGAGACCGCGGTCTCAAAGGATTTTCCGGCGGAGGTCTCCAGGAGGGCCCCCCACTGCTTGGTCGAGAGGCCATAGACCGCGTCGATGATGTTGGCGGTCTCGCCCTTGCCGAAATTTCTGGTCAGGTTCGCGGCGTTCTGGTCCTTGACGAACTGCGTGAATACGGAAACGAATTCACTGTTTCCGGCGATCGACGCGATCTTGTTTCCGATGATCGTGATATAGCCCGGAATCTTGTAGATGACCTGATAGAGCGCGAAGAGGACCGGGAGCTGGATCAGGAGCTGCACGCAGGAGCCTGCGGCCGACACGCCGTATTTCGCGTAGACGGCGTTGGTCTCATCCATCATTTTCTGCTGGGAAACCTGATCCTTCTTTCCCTTGTACTTGCTCTGGATTTTAGCCAGCTCCGGCTGCATGATGTTCTGAAGCTTTGAGAACCGCTGCTGCTTGATCTGCAGGGGCATCATCAGCATCAGAAGGATGATGGTGAAGATGATGATGGCAAGACCGACGTTCGGTATGCCGATTTTGCTGATCACGAAATAGATTCCGTTCATCAGCAGTCCGAGCACCTCTGCGACCCATTTAATGATCGGCATGCTGCTCTT
>CACYDL010000137.1 GCA_902773195.1 uncultured Lachnospiraceae bacterium | reverse complement strand
TACCGCCTCGGCCATTTCTTCTTCGTCATCAACCCGGAGTTCTTCATGGGACTGGACACCTTCCGGAGCACGGCGGGCGGCATCCTGAGGGGCCTTCGGGCTTCCAGAAAGGCGCCGGGCCAGGAGAGGATCTATACCGCCGGAGAAAAGGAATATATCGCCTCACAGGAGCGAAAAAACAGCGGAGTCCCCGTGGGAGAATCCATTCAGAAGGAATTCACAGCCCTGCGCGACGAGTGCGGTCTCGACTATCGGTTTGACTTCGAGAAGTAAAATCGATCAGACAAAACAAAGCGGGCCGGCGGAGCTCGTCCGCCGAAGCATAGCGGTTCGACAGATTTCTTCCGACAGAACAAAGCGGATCGGCAGAGTTCTTCCGACAGAACAAAGCGGATCAGCGACCCTCGTCCGGCAGACAGAACCGTCTGACAAAAAGAAATCTATCCGACAGACAGAACCGGCATACAAAAAGAAGTATCGATACGGCAGAAAAAAGGTCTACATAATTAAATTATGTAGACCTTTTCCGTTTCATCAGCGTGTTCCGCGCCGCCTCGGTGTCCATCACCGACTTGTCCGCGTACATCATGGTGGTGGTCGGAGATTCGTGATTGAGCTCCGCCTGTACGAGCGCCAGGTTCTCCGTCTCCTTCAGCATGTTCGTCGCGTAGGTCGCTCTCAGCTTGTGAGGCGTGATCCGGTTCCCCGTGAGGGGAGAACCCGCGACGGCATATTTTTTGACCAGCATCTGGACGCTCCTGACGGAGAGACGCTTCCCATAGGATTTTCCCTTCATAGATACGAGAAAGAAGGCCTTCTCCTCGGGATCCGGATTCATGACACCCCGCACCTCAAGATATTCGGTCAGCCATTCCGACACCTCGTCGTCGAAGAAGACGATATCCGGCTTATTTCTCTTGCGGAGAACCCGTATGCTGTGGGCCTTGAAATCCACGTCGTCGACGTTGAGTCCCACCAGCTCGGACACGCGGATTCCCGTCCGGGAAAGCAGGAGACAGATCGCCGTGTCCCGGATATCGGTTTTCTGCTGATAGGCGAGCTGACGGTCGGACAGGCCTGTGCCGAAGGCCGCCGCGGAGAGAAACGCCTGCTCCTGGTCGTCGTTCAGCCGGATAATCTCATGGGGCCCCTTTTTGCCCCGCTCGACGTTGGCGACAGGGTTGGACGGTATCCTTCCTTTTCTGCAGAAATGCGCGTACAGGGAATTGAGGGCGCTCAGGTAATTATTGACTGACGATTCTTTATTTTGTCTGACATTTCCGCTCCGGCGGTTTTTCTTCCGCCGGCCGTCCGCGGAGGAGGCTTTTCCGGGAGAAGCCCCGGAAGAGCCGCGCGAATCGGATTCGCCTGCGGCGGAGCCGTTTCCGCCGGATACCGGACCACCGGGCGGCAGGGACACTTCGGAGGAGGCCCCGGTGCGTATCCAGTGGGCGAAATCCTCGATGTCCTCAGTTTCAAGTTTCGCGAGGTCGTCCAGGGTGTAGGCCGAAATGTCGCGGCTGCCGAAGTACCGGTTGTTGTCATGTAGATACTCGAAGAACTTGCGGACCCGCTGCATGTAGGCCAGCATCGTCAGAGCGGAAACCCGGCCTTCGCGCGCACGCACGTAAGTCTTGCAGAAGCCGGGAAGATCCGCGAGCATCTCGTCGACCCTGGCCCAGGTTTCCCGGTTTTTTTCTTCTTTATAAGCAAACGCCATGTGTCAGATTCTCCGTATGAAATCCCTTGATTCATTGTGCCGTTCCGGTGATTTTATCCTATAACTCTTCGCATAATTGATATTATGCGAAGAGATATGTCTCTCTCACACCGGCCGCTGGCCGGCAAAAATGCCCGAAAACCGCATTTTTACAGGATTTTTCATTCCCTTGCCTCATCCTGGCCGTTCTATGTACCGTCTCGATTCAACTTGGCCGTTCTATGTACCGTCTCGTCGGTTCAGCGTTTCTTCCGCAGCCTGACCCTGAGACCGCGGATCGTTTTTCCTCTTCCGCGCCTCCCGGCCGTATCTCCGTTTTTCGCCCAGTCCGTCCAGCCGGTTCCGCTCAGATATACGCAGTAATACAGATCATATTCCGAAGCCGCGCTGCCGGTGAGCTTCATCCTGACAGCCTCCGCGGCGGGACCTCTGCCCGACACCGCTCCCGAGATCGCGTGGTTGTATTTCCATGTGGTCCAGCCGGAATTTCTCCACGCATAGGAATATCTCACGCCGAGATTTCTCCGGTTCCGGATCATCACACGGAAGGCAGCGATCGGGCACGTTTTCGAGGAAAGCCCCGAAGCGGCTCCGTCGGAACGGGATCCGGTCCACCCTCTTCCGTTCACATAGGTATTGTAGGATACGCCCGGCCGGCTGACGGCAAACTCTTCCGGCGGCGTCACGTAAGCTTCGTCGGAAAACTGATTGAAGAAGCAGACGCCGATATAGGTGCCGGCCTGGGATACGGCTGTCACAGGCCAGTGAAAGACGTGCCCGTACTCACTGTAGGTGCTGCGGTCGAAGCACTCCGAGACCGCGCTGTCCAGACACAACTTCCCGGTATAGCCGCCGGCTCCGTCCGTCCGGATGCGGTAGACCCGCGACCGGTTGTAGCCGACGTCCCAGCGGGATACGGTGACGTCGGCCTTTCCGCCGACGACAGCCGGATCTCTCGGGAAGGACAGGCCTGTCCGCCAGGTCTCCGTCGAGTCGGCGATGCGATACGGTATCTCGATCCTGCGGAGGACGCCTCCCGGATCGGACAGGCGCGGCGGCAGCCCGGCGGCATCCGCCGCGTTGCAGAAGCATCCCTTCTTCTCGTCAAGCTTCCAGAGGCCCGTCACGTTCAGCACAAAGGACGTGCCGGTATCCGTCAGGACCGTGACCTTTCTCGGAAGGACGGCCGCCGCCTTTTTCAGCTCCCCGGCGTCCTTCGCCCAGGTGCCAAGCACGAGGCCGCTGTATTCAAAGGAATACCCGGATATCCTGGACGTGACCCTCGGCAGGATGCTGACGAAGCTTACCGTATAGGTGACGTTTTTCTCCTGCCCCGTGGACGCGTCCGTAAGGCCGCGGACAGTGACCCGGTAGGTCTTTCCGGCGTAGCTGCTGCTCCCGCCCGGAGAAGGCTGGAGGAACGCGATGGTTCCGTCGTCCGACACTGTCAGTCTCCCGCTCTTTTCCGAGCAGGTATAATAGCCGCCCCCGGTGAGATTCTCCACGACGACCTTCAGCCCGGACAGATCCGGGACCGTCAGGGTGCCGCTCTCCGCCCGGAAGCTCCATGCGGCGAGGGACGGATCGATGAGCTCCGCCGGCATCCACCCGGGCGACGGAAAGGCCGTATAGGGGCCTCTCGCGCGGCTGCCCCGTTCCCTCACCATCCCGACGGCGACGTCTCCCGCATAGCCGAAGCGGATCAGGGAAAGGGCCGGATCGAGAAGCGTGACGCGGTCCTCCAGGGAAGTCCAGTAGCCGCCGCCGAGACTGTATCCGGTGTTCACCATGACCCGCACGGCGTCAAAGGGGGCGCTGTGATGGGCAAGAAGGTCGACCTGCTGCGACGCGCCTTCTCTCCACAGGCCCGCGTCCATATCCGAGGGACGTCCTCCGCTCACCTGCTTCGCGTAGCTGAAGTTTCTCACCAGCGCCGCTTTCTGCAGCGAAACGAGCTGGGTGGCGTCTCCGGCAAGCGGAAGGCACCCGCTGAGCCACCTGAAATAATCCGCGGCGGCCGTCATGGCCGCGAGGGTGTCCTGCGTCAGCCTGCCGGCCCTGTAAGGCGCGGACACAGAGCAGGGATCGTCATAGTAGGTGGAGGCATTTCCGTTTATATAGGAAGCTCCCGCGGATACCGCGGCCGAATAGCGGCGTATCACCGCGTCCCGCGTCCTGTCGCCGAAGGGGTAGACGCAATTGAGATCAATCACTTCGGCTTCGGACAGATCGGCTGCCTTCAGCCCGGGTGCCGCAAGCTCCGGATCGGAGTCCTCGGGAACCGGGAGAAAGGCGTCGGATTCCCAAACCGGATCCGCGGGGCCGTCCGGCGTCTCCTCGGCCGGCAGAGCGTCCGCGGACTCCTCGCCGGTCTCCTCCGCCCTTTCCTCCTCCGCGCCGTCTTCGCCAGTGGCATCCTGGGGCACGGGCTCCTCCGAAGGAGCCGTCTCCATTTCCGCCGGAGAGGAATCCGCTTCGAGGAAGAAATCCTCCTGCTCCGGTTCCACATACCAGTCATCCCCGTCCTCTCCGGCGAGGATCAGATCCTCTTCCTCCTCGAGGACGACGATCTCGTCGTCCTCCGCGATAATCACTTCCTCCCCGGAAAGCTCCGGAGCAAAGGAATCCTCCTCCGGAAACGGCTCGTCGGCGCGCACCGAAAAGCCGGACGCCGCGGGAGAAAGCGCCAGCATCCCGGCAAGAAACAGTATGGCTATGGATTCAAGGCTTCTTCTCATCGTCAGTCCCGCCGGTCATTCGCGGACCGGATGCCATCTCCACTCTTCTTCGTCTATTTCCGGACCTGCCACACCAGGTTGCCGTATCTGTCGAAATAACAGACGTAATCGTCGATGATTCTCAGGCCCTCCGCCAGCTTGCCGTCGTCACCCACATAGCGGACCTTGCCGGCGATCACCGTCCAGCGGTCGTTGGCGGAAGCCTCGTCGTAGGCGTTCTCGGTGTCGGCGGCGGTAAAATTCATCTGCGGGACCGTCGCGTCGTCCGGGGGG
>CACYDL010000136.1 GCA_902773195.1 uncultured Lachnospiraceae bacterium | reverse complement strand
TTCTCATGTCGTCGTCGGCGGGATCCATATCGGGAATCATCACCGCCATGCACCCGGCGGTCTTCGCCCCGCGGATGCCGAAGGGGCTGTCCTCAAATACGACGCACGCGCGGGGATCCGTCCCCACGGCCTCCGCCGCCTTCAGGAAGACCTCGGGATCCGGCTTGCTCCGGGTGATCTCGTCGCCGCAGACCGAGGCGTCGAGCCAGGCGTCGACGCCCGTGCGCCGCCAGTAGTCCTCCGCGGTGTCCCGCTGCGTCCCTGTCGCGACGCAGATTTTGATCCCCTTGTCCCTGAGGACCCGGAACAGCTCGAAGACGCCGGGCTTCACCGGCACGCCGTCCCGCTCGATGACCTCCATCATATACCGGTAGCGGACCCGGCGGATCTCCCAGTAGGGGGCGTCCGGCCCGAAGAGCTTCTTAAAGACGGTCTCGTTGTCCCGGGCGTTGTGGCCGTGGAATCCGCAGGTCTGCCTCAGCGTCAGCTCGTAGCCGAATTCCGCGCACGCCCGGACCCACGCACGGCCGGAAAGCATCTCGGTGTCGTACAATGTTCCGTCCATATCAAAAAGGGCTGCCCTGATCAAAGTGTCTCCTCCTTCCGCTCAGCGTGAGCGCTGACGCCGGACAAATATGCATCATTCTACAGGAAGACGGGAATCTTTTCAATAGCGGGTCCCGGCTTGACACCGGTGATAATCGGTACTATGATAAACGGGTTGCAGGGGTGCCGTCCCCTTATGAGGGGGGCTGAGAGCGCACGGTGCGCGACCCTTATTACTTGATCCGGGTAATACCGGCGGAAGGAGGCAAATCATATGTTGAATTATTTTGTGTCGATACTTGAAGACGGAAGCATTGTCCTGAAGACGCCCGGCTATGTGCTGACGGCGGCCGTCATCTTCGCGGCGGTGATCATCGCGGCGGTCGTGGGAAACCGCGGGAGGAAATTCAGCGCGAAGCATCTCGCCTTCGCGGCGGCGGCGATCGCGCTGGCCATGGTCACCTCGATGATCAAGCTGGTGCACCTGCCCATGGGCGGAAGCGTCACCCTGTTCTCGATGCTCTTCATCTCGCTGGTCGGCTACTGGTACGGACCGGTGGCGGGCATTCTGACGGGCGTCGCCTACGGACTGCTTCAGTTCATCATCGATCCCTACATCGTGAGCCTTCCCCAGGTGCTGGTGGATTATGTGTTCGCGTTCGGCGCGCTGGGAGTTTCCGGCTTCTTCTCGAACAAGAAAGGCGGTCTTCTGCGGGGCTATCTCAACAGCTGCATCGGAAGATTCCTCTTCGCGGTGCTCTCCGGGGTGATTTTCTTCGGGCAGTACGCGCCCGAGACGATGGGACCCTGGGCCTATTCCATCGCTTACAACGGGGCCTATATCGGATCGGAGGCCCTCATGACCGGGATCCTTCTGATGATCCCCGCGGTGTCCGCCGCGATGGCGGAGGTAAAGAAACAGGCGGTTTCGTGATCCTTTGCGATTCATCTGAGACCAATGGACGACGGCTTTGTCCGGGAGGAAAATATGGCCGATAAAAGAGGCGCGTTTATCGCGTTTGAGGGAATAGACGGCAGCGGAAAAGGGACTCAGATCAAAAGGCTGAAGAAGCGCCTGGAGAGAGAAGGGTACCCTGTCTTTCACACGGCCGAGCCCAACGATTCCCCGATCGGAAGCCTCATCCATCAGATCATGATCGGACGGGTCAGGACCACCAACGACGTGATCGCGGCCCTCTTTGTCGCGGACAGGCTCGACCACATCGAAAATGACGTCAACGGCCTTCTGAAATTCCTGAACCGCGGCGTCAACGTCATCAGCGACCGCTATTACTTCTCGTCCTACGCCTATCAGAGCGTGGATCTGCCGATGGACTGGATCATCAACGCGAACAAGCCCGCGGCGTCGCTGCTGAGGCCCGACGCGACGGTCTTCATCGACGTCGATCCCGAGGTGACCATGGCCCGGATCGAGAAGAACCGCATGACGAAGGAGCTCTTCGAGGAGACCGGAAGACTGGTGGAGACCAGAAAACGGTATTTCGAGGCCTTCGAGAAGCTGAAGGACACGGAGAAGGTCATTATCATCAACGGAGACCGCGAGCCCGACGAGATCGCCGGCGAGATCTGGGAGAAGATCGGCGGACTCTTCGTTCGGTGAAGGAAGCGCCGAAGAGGCAGGATCCTTCGGAATCCGCGGAAAGGCAGAAGCGGTCTGCGGGAATCCGCGGAATAAGAGACAAACAGGAAAAACAAGCAAATAATAAGCAAAAAGAAACGCGGCGGGCGCCTCTGTGAAGGCTCCCGCCGCGCTGTTTTTCTGTCACGGCGTCATGGCGAACAGGGCGGCGCCGATCGCGCCGATCAGGTCCGGGTGCTCCGAGATCGAAAGGGAGGCGCCCAGCCGGCCCTCGATCTCCTTCGAGACGCCGGCGTTTCTGGCGACGCCGCCGGTCATCATGTACGGGCCCTCGCCGCGGACCCGCTTCACCATGCCGCAGGTTCTCGCCGCCACCGACTTGTTGAGGGCGTGGATGATGTCGCCCGTCTCGGTGTTCTCGGCGATGAGGCCCACGACCTCGGACTCCGCGAAGACGGTGCAGGTGGAGGAGATCGTGAGATCCTTCTTCCACCGGAGGCCCCTCTCGCTCATCTCGTCCATTCCCAGCTCCAGCGTGCGGGCCATCGTCTCGAGGAAGCGGCCCGTGCCCGCGGCGCATTTGTCGTTCATGACGAAGTTCCGGACGTTGCCCTCGGCGTCGAGGCAGATCACCTTGCTGTCCTGGCCGCCGATGTCGATGACCGTGCGGGCCGCGGGATCCACAAAGTGCGCGCCTCTGGCGTGGCAGGAGATCTCGGTCTTGGTGCTGTCCGCGAAGGAGATGAACTCCCTTCCGTAGCCCGTCGCCACGATGCGGCGGATCGACGCCGCGTCTTCTCCCAGCTGCTTCTTTACCTCGTCCAGGGCGTTCTGGGCGGAGGTTCCCGCCCGGGCTCCCGTCCGCACGATGGACCAGGCGGCCAGACGGCCGTTCTCGTCCAGAGCCGCGGCGTTGGTGGAAGTGGAGCCGGAGTCGATGCCGATATAGATGCCTTTCATGGGCTTTCCTCCATTTTTGTCCGGGTCCCCGCCCGGTTCTTTTGAGCGGCCGTCGTGAGCGCCCGCCGCGCCGCTGCGCTGTCCTGTCCCGGCGGCGTCCCCCGGGCCTGCCGCGGCGCCCGTCCGCCGGCCTGAGACGCCGTTCTGTTTAGCCTCCCCGGCCGGAGAGGGGGCGGCGTCCGCGAGACTCTCCGCGAAGGCGCGGATTCTCGTGTCGAGCTGGCCCTCGCTCTGGGACGTGAAATCCGATTCGATCTTCAGCACCGGGAGATCCGTCTTTCTCCGGATATCCGCGTACTCAAAGGAATAGTAGTCGCAGAACTTGACGGAGTGATAGACCACCCCGACGATTTCTCCCCGGGCGAAAAGCCCGTCGCGGGCCGAGACGTCCTCCATGCGGGTGCAGGGAACCTGCGAGAGCAGGGCTTTGGCGTAGGCGCGGATCAGCGCCTCGTCGCTAAGGCCGGTCCTGCCGTGACAGCCGCAGGCCG
>CACYDL010000135.1 GCA_902773195.1 uncultured Lachnospiraceae bacterium | reverse complement strand
TTGCACATTTCCCACCCGTTCATGAACATCTCGAAGCGCAGCACCTTGCCCGGATTCTCCGGATCCTTCTTCGTCAGCGGGCTGATCTCGAGCGGATGACCCATGATAAATGTCGGCTGGATCAGCTTGTCCTCCACGAACTCGTCGAAGAACAGGTTCAGGATATCGCCGATCTTGTGGCGCTCCTCGAACTCGACGTGCTTCTCCTTCGCGGCGGCCCTCGCCTCCTCGATCGTCTTAATCTGGTCGAAGTCAACCCCGCTGTATTCCTTCACCGCCTCGGTCATCGTGAGACGGGCAAACGGCTTACCGAGATCCATCTCGACGCCCTTGTAATTGATGACTGTGGTGCCGAGAACCTCCTGTGCCACGTGGCGGTACATGTCCTCGGTGAGATCCATCATGCCGTTGTAATCCGTGTAGGCCTGATAGAGCTCCATCAGCGTGAACTCGGGATTGTGCTTGATGTCGAGGCCTTCATTTCTGAAGACGCGGCCGATCTCGTAGACGCGCTCGAGCCCGCCCACGATCAGGCGCTTCAGGTAGAGCTCCAGCGAGATCCGGAGCTTCTTGTCCTCGTCGAGCGCGTTAAAATGCGTCAGGAACGGGCGCGCCGCGGCGCCGCCGGCATTTTCGACCAGCATCGGCGTCTCGACCTCCAGGAAATCCTTCGCGTCGAGATAGCGGCGGATCGCGCTGATGATCTTTGACCTCTTGATAAATGTATCCTTGACCTCAGGGTTCATGATGAGGTCGACGTACCGCTGCCTGTAGCGGATGTCCGTGTCCGTCAGGCCGTGGAACTTCTCCGGAAGAATCTGCAGGGACTTCGACAGGAGGGTGACGCTCCTGGAATGAACGGAGATCTCGCCCATCTTCGTCGTGAAGACAGTCCCCTTCACTCCGACAATATCGCCGACGTCAAGTTTCTTGAATTTCGCGTATGCTTCTTCTCCGAGATCGTCGCGGGATGCGTAGAACTGGATGTGTCCGTCGCGGTCCTGGACATCGGCAAAGCTCGCCTTGCCCATCACGCGCTTGGACATCAGCCTGCCCGCGATGGAGACTTCCTTCCCCTCGTACTCGTCGTAGTTGTCCTTAATCTGAGCGCTGTGCTCCGTCTGGTCATAGGTCACGATCTCATACGGGTTCTCCCCCGCGTCGATCAGGTTCTGGAGCTTCTCGCGCCTGACTTTTCTCAGCTGATTGAGATCCTGAGGCTTTGTCTCCTGCATTCTTCCCGGCATATATTTCCTCTTCTCTTTGCGTAAAATGTATGTCAGCGCAGCCGGCCCTTAAGACCCGCCGGCGGAACCGCTTCCTACCGCGGCTTCAGGCCATCTTGCTGATCTCAAGAACCTCGTAGTGGCCCTGCTCGTCCGTCACGAGCTCCACCTCGACAACGTCGCCCACCCTGGCCCCGATTAAGGCCCTTCCGACCGGTGACTCGTTGGAGATCTTGCCCTGAAGCGAGTTGGCTTCCGTGGAACCGACGATCGTGAAATCAAAATCCTCGTTATAATCGATATCGTGTACGCGGACCTTGCAGCCGATATTGACCCTTGTCGTATCCGCCTCGCCCTCGTCGATCACTTCCGCGTGCTTGAGAATTCCCTCGATCTCTTCGATCCTCGTCTCGATATCGCGCTGTTCGTCTTTTGCCGCGTCGTACTCGGCATTTTCAGAAAGATCCCCCTGCTCCCTCGCCTCTCCGATCTTGAGGGAGATCTCTTTTCTCCTGTTGACCTTGAGATAGTTGAGTTCGTCCTCGAGTTTCCTGAGTCCGGCAACGGTAAGGATATTTTTCTTAACCTGTCCGACTTCTTCTGCCATGATATATACCTCCGCTAACTGCTTTTTGACTCTTGTAAAACCGGACTCCAAGGTGTCTCTTTTCGTCGAAGCAGCGCCGGTTTATTCCCGCACAATATCAAAAAATGGCGTGACGGAGAGCCTTGCCGTCACGCGATGCTTTCCACATTATATTTTCATGATGTGTGCTTGTCAAGATAATAAGGTCTCAGAGCTTCTTATTTCATATATACCGGGATCTCAGATCGTCTCGTTCCTTCTCCCGTACATCTTCGCCAGCCCTCCCTCGGACGTCTCCAGAAAGCGCTTATTCATGCTGATGCCGGTCTCGTACATGGTCCGCACCGCGATATCGAACGAGATCCTCTGGGTATCCGAGAGGAAATAGGACAGGTTGCAGGCGTTCATCGCGCGCGTTGCGGCCACGGCATTTCTCTCGATGCAGGGAATCTGCACGAGACCCAGGATCGGGTCGCAGGTGAGACCAAGATGGTGCTCCAGCGCGATTTCCGCGGCGTACTGGATCTGGTTCACGGACAGGCCGAAGAGGTAGTCGAGGCCCGCGGCCGCCATGGAACAGGCGGCGCCGATCTCAGCCTGGCAGCCGCACTCCGCCCCGGAGATCGAGGCGTTGTGCTTGATCAGGTTCCCGATCAGGCCGGCGACCTCCAGCCCGGAGACCATCTCTTCATCCGACAGATTCCGCTGATTCTGGAGGTACAGGAACGACGCCGGTATCACGCCGCAGGATCCGCAGGTGGGGGCGGTCACGACGGTTCCGCAGTCGGCGTTCTGCTCGCTGACCGCAAACGCGTAGGCGGAGATCAGCCTGCACTCGCGGATCTGAGGGTGATCGTGCTCCGGCTGAAAGTCGAAGAGCTTCTTCGCCTTTCTCTCCACCTTCAGCGGACCCGGCAGGACTCCTTCCGCCTGCAGCCCTTCCCGGATCGTCCTCTTCATCTGCTCCCAGACCGTGTGCAGGTAGTCGCGGATTTCCTCTCCTTCAGTGATCTCCACGTATTCCACCAGGTCCAGGCTGCGGAACCGGCAGAATTCCAGGATCTCCGCGAAGGAATTTTCCGGATAGACCTCGTCGAGCGGGGATTCCGGGCGTCCCTCGATGCGGATATCCCCGCCTCCCACGGAGAGGGCGCGCATGGTCCCGGTTGACTGCCCTCCGCGAAACGCGGCAATATCCATCGTGTTCGGATGGCTGACGTCCTCCGGCGCCTCCCCGCAGAAGACCACTTCAGTCGGAACGGGCGCAAATGTCTCCCGAAGCACCCGGTCTGTCCCGTGTCCCTTCCCCGTCTTGCTGAGGGATCCGTAGAGCGTTACCCGGAAAGCGTCCGCTTCCGGGTGCTCCCCGCGGAAGATCTTCGCCGCTCTCTCCGGCCCCATGGTATGCGAGCTCGAAGGACCCTTTCCGATCTTGTAAATTTCACGGATTGATTTCATGTCATTCCCCTCCGGAGGCGCTCGTTTCCTCCCACTCGTCAATTATCTCCCTTATCTCCTCAAAGCTTCCGGCGCGGTTGACCCCGGCGCGGACGCGGGACGAGTTCGGCCACCCGGCCGTGTACCAGGCGATGTGCTTGCGCATCTGGCAGACCGCCAGATAGGCGGCGTTTCCGCCCGCGCCGGAGCGGGCCTCCTCTTCTTCCGCCTGCATCCGCGCGTGCCTCAGGATCATGTCGCGCACCTCGCGGATGTCGGGCTTATGGCCGCTGAAGATCCAGGGATTTCCCCTCGCGCCGCGGGCGACCATGACGAGGTCGCAGCCGGTCTCCCTCCGCATGCGGTCCGCGTCCTCCCGGGAATTCACGTCCCCGTTGCCGATCACCGGGATCGACACCGCCTCCTTCACCCGCCGGATGATGTCCCAGTCGGCCTTCCCGGAGTACAGCTGCTCCCTCGTGCGCCCGTGGACCGCGACCGCGGCGGCCCCGGCCGCCTCGCAGCGCCGGGCGATTTCGACGGCGTTGATCTCGGACGCGGACCAGCCGGCGCGCAGCTTCACGGTGACCGGGCGGCCGGCAGCCCGCACGCAGGCGCGGACGATCTCCTCCGCGAGCTCCGGGTTCCGCATAAGGGCGGAGCCCTCGCCGTTCTTCACGATCTTCGGCATCGGGCAGCCCATATTGATGTCGAGGATGTCATAAGGGACTTCCGCGAGCCGCTCCGCGGCCGCTGCCATCGTCTGCGGGTCGGGCCCGAAGATCTGCATGGAAACCGGGTGCTCGTCCCGGCCGATTCTCGCCAGCTCAAATGTCTTCATATTTCCGTACTTCACGGCATTTGCGCTGATCATCTCCGTGGCGGTGAGGGCGGCTCCCATCTCCCTGCAGAGGAGGCGGAAGGGGAGATCGGTGACACCGGCCATGGGGCCGAGCGTCATGTTGTTTCCGACTGTGACGGTTCCTATAGTAATCATATGCTGTCTGTTTGTCCCTCCTGGCCGGCATGGGCTGTCACGCGGGCACCATTTCCATGATCAGGCAAAGAAGCGGTATCGTCACGAGCGACAGTATCGTCGACAGAAACAGGATCTTGACCGCGAGATGCGTGTCGCTCCTGTACTTCTCCGCCATCATCACGGTCATCGCGGGCGTCGGCATCCCGGCGAGCACCGTCGAAATCCCAGTGACGAAAGCGTCGACGCGGGCGAGGCGGCAGAAGGCGAGCACGATGAGCGGAATGATGAGAAGCCGGACGACGCTGTACCAGAGCGCCTGCAGGCTGAAGATCTCGTTCAGCGGGATATCCGCGAGAATGCTGCCGATCACGATCATCGAGAGCGCGGTGTTGCAGGCGGACACGGAGCGCAGAGCGCTGTCCAGACCGGCGGGAAGCCGGACCTGCGTCACCATCAGGACCAGGCCGACCCAGATCGAGGCGACGCACGGGTGCGTGAGAACCTTCCTCATGAGGTGCGGCTCTTTCTTCTCCGAGAATATCACGATGCCGACGGACCACATCACGGCCCTCACGGGGATGAGGTAGAAGGCGGCGTAGAAGAGGCCCAGGTCGCCGTACAGCCCCTGGGCGATCGGGCTCCCGTAAAACCCGGCGTTCGAAGTGATCGTGGAATACCGGAGAACCTTGGAGGCCTCGGCCTCGGCGCGCGGGTACGCGTACCGGCTGACGATGTAGGAGAGCAGCTGGACGAAGCCCGACATGGCGACGACGACCGCCGCGGATTTCAGGATCTCCGCGTTGAATTCCATGAGAAATGAGACGATGATATTGCACGGAAGTATAAATTCTATGACGAGGTCCGTCAGCGGCCCCCTGGCGGAGGCGGGCAGGATCTTCAGCCTGGTCAGGACATATCCCGAGAGCATCAGCAGGAAAATGGTTGACAGCAGGTTTACCATCGTATTCATGTCGACCATGGCGTGTGTCCCCTTCCGCGGATCAGAGAGCTTCCCTGAGAATGAAGATTCTGTAGAAGAGCTCCAGCTTCCCCATCAGTTCCGCCTCTTCCTGCTGCAGCCGGCGGATGCGGAGCTCCGACCCGATCTCATCGACATCAACGTCGGTCTCGGCGTTCCGGACAACGAACTCGACTCTGCCGTCGTCGTTGAACTCGATGGTGAAGATTCCCCCGACGTCCGCCGTGAACAGCACGCAGATCTCCCGCAGGTGCTCCTGCACGGACTGCGGAAGTTTCGCGAACTCCGGGTTGAAATAGTAGTTCTGGTTGTAGCGGCTCGCGCCGCACAAGGTTACGGACATGGCGTTCTCCTGTCGTCGGGCCGGGCGCTTTACGGCCCCGGCTGGTCCTGGTCTGACCCCAGAATCATTATATACAAACGCGCGCGGCCGCGCCAGTCCCGTATGGGCATCGGAAAAAGAGCGGGGCTCCCGCACAAGCGATGCCCCGCATTTCTCTCCAGTATTGTTCTTTTTTACAGATATTTCTTCAGGGCATCGACCTTATCCAGCCTCTCCCACGGGAGATCCACGTCAGTCCTTCCGAAGTGGCCGTAAGCGGCCGTCTGCCTGTAGATCGGCCTTCTCAGGTCGAGCATCTTGATGATGCCGGCCGGGCGGAGGTCGAAGTTCTCGCGGATGATCTCGGTCAGCTTCTCGTCGGAGAGCCTGCCGGTGCCGAACGTGTCGATCATGACCGACGTCGGCTGCGCGACGCCGATCGCGTAGGAGAGCTGGATCTCCGCCTGGTCAGCCAGGCCGGCTGCCACGATGTTCTTCGCGACGTATCTCGCGGCGTAAGCCGCGGAGCGGTCGACCTTCGTGCAGTCCTTGCCGGAGAAGGCTCCGCCGCCGTGGCGGGCGTAGCCGCCGTAGGTATCGACGATGATCTTGCGGCCGGTGAGGCCCGCGTCGCCGTGAGGTCCTCCGATGACGAAGCGGCCGGTCGGATTCACGAAGAACTTGGTCTTCCCGTCGACGAGCTCCTTCGGGAGAACCGGATCAAAGACGTATTCGCGGATATCTCTGTGGATCTGCTCCTGCGTGACGTCCGGGTCGTGCTGCGTAGAGATGACGACGGCTTCGAGGCGGCTGGGCTTTCCATTTTCATCATATTCAACGGAGACCTGGGACTTGCCGTCCGGGCGGAGATACGGGAGCGTCCCGTCCTTGCGGATGTCGGTCAGGCGCTTGCAGAGCTTGTGCGCGAGGGAAATCGGGTACGGCATGTACTCGGGCGTCTCGTTGGTCGCGTAGCCGAACATCATGCCCTGGTCGCCGGCGCCGATCGCGCCGATCTCCTCGTCGCTCATGTTTGCTTCGAGGGCCTTGAGGTCAGCCTTCGTCTCAAGCGCGTTGTCGACGCCCATCGCGATATCGGCCGACTGCTGGTCCATCGCGACGAAGACCGCGCAGGTGTTGCCGTCGAATCCGGTCGCGGCGTCGTTGTAGCCGATCCCGTTGATCGTCTCCCTGACGATCTTCTGGTAATCGAGCTGTGCCTTCGTCGTGATCTCGCCCGTCACGAGTGCGAAACCCGTGCAGACGGCGGTCTCGCAGGCGACGCGGCTCATCGGATCCTGCGCCATGCAGGCATCGAGAATCGCGTCGGATACGGCGTCGCAGACTTTGTCCGGATGTCCTTCCGTCACGGATTCAGATGTAAAAAGTCTCTTCTCTCCCATGGTAACCTTTCCCTTTCCGATTTAAAAAACGGCCCGCGCACGCGGACCGCCAGAAAACCATACAGCCCTTATTGTTCGATCACTCGCTCGAGGTTGGCACCTTCCCGTCCCGGGAGGTTGTCACGGCTTCACAGAACCCCTGGTCTCCGCCGTTCTTAATAAGAGTAAGCACACAATATGCAGTTAAGCTGTTCGTTAGAATATCATCATAAAAAACCGCTTTCAAGATACAATCGGCCTGTTTTGTTGCCGTATCCGCGGGGATCCGGCCGCGCCGTCACTGCACACGGAGCTGGCTCTCAAGGATCTGATACAGTTCATCCGGGGTAAATTCGTACTGTGTATTGCAGAAATGGCAGGACAGCGTCACCGGCTTCCCCTCGGCCGCCATGGCGCTGAGTTCCCCCCGGCCCATCGCGATCAGGGCCTTCGTCACGCGCTCCCGGCTGCAGTCGCACCGGAATCTCACCGGCGTGCTGTCGGTGATGTGGACGTCGAGTCCCGACAGAAGGCCTATCAGGATGCTCTCGGGCGTCCCCCCGTTCGCCAGCAGCGTCGTCACAGGTTCGGAAGCGGTGCACACTCTCTCGAGTTCGGAGACGATCTCATCCGGGCAGTCCGGCATGACCTGGATGATGTATCCGCCCGCCTGCAGGACCTCCCTGGTTCCGGGGTTGACCAGCACACCGAGCGCCACGACGGACGGCACCTGTTCGCTCACGGCGAAATAGTAGGTCAGGTCCTGCGCGATCTCCCCACTCTGGATCTCGACCTCCCCCGTGTAAGGCTCCTTGAGCCCGATGTCCTTCAACACCCGGAGCCTCCCGCTGCCGACCGCGCCGCCGACGTCGAGCTTCCCGTACCTGTTGAGCGGAAGGGCCACGTCCGGATTCTGCACGAATCCTTTCACATTTCCGTGGGAGTCCGCGGTCACGATCACGCTCCCGAGCGGACCGTCACCCAGAAACTGGAGCGTCATGAGGTCGCGCTCCCCCTTCATGTCGACGCCCATCATCAGCGCTCCCGCCATCGTTCTTCCGAGCGCGGCGGCGGCAACCGGGCTCAGGCCGTGCCTCCTTCTCGCTTCGTCAGTCAGGTCTCTGGACGTCACGGCAAATGCCCTGACAAAATCATCTGCCGCCGTAGCCCTTACAAGATAGTCGCTCATCATCCACTCTCCCGTATCTTCTTCGCGGATCTCTTCTTCCCGCCCTTCTTCTCCCCGTGTTCTTTCTCCGGCTCAGATTATTCCCTCCCCGTCAAAACCGGGTATAAAACTCTCCTCCGCCGTCCCTCCCTCCTGGATGAACGCCTTCCCGACACCGATCCCAAGAGCGTAATCGACGACCTTTCCGTACTCCCTGCGCGTCACCTTTCTTCCGAGTTCGGGGTACTTCTCCCCGATCCCCGGCATCGGCGTGTACTGGTTCATGATGCTGATATAGATGTCGTCGCCGTATTCTCCGTGCAGGTAGTCGATGACGTCCATCGAATCCTTCGTGTGCCCGGGAAGGATCATGTGCCTGACAATCACGCCGCCGGTCATGATCCCCCTCCCGTCAAAGCGCGGTTTTCCGGCGATCTTCACCATCTCGGCGATCGCGGCGCAGGCCGTCTCAAAGTAGTCCGGCGCGCCGCTGTACCTCGCGGAGAGCTCCGGGCTCCTGTATTTCAGGTCCGGCAGGAAGATGTCGACGGTCCCCTTCAGCATCCGGACCGTCTCCGCGGTCTCATAGGACCCCGTATTGTAGACAAATGGAATCCTCAGCCTCCCGCGAGCGATCCCGGCAGCCCTCACGATCTGCGGCACGAACTGGGTCGGCGTCACCAGATTGATGTTGTTCGCCCCTTTGGCCTGGAGTTGGAGGAAGATCTCCGCGAGCCGCTCGCAGCTCACCTCCCAGCCGGTTCTTCCGAGCGCGATCGGCCGGTTCTGGCAGAACACGCACTGAAGCGGACATCCCGAAAAGAAGACGGCGCCGCTGCCGTTCTCCCCGGAGATGCAGGGTTCCTCCCACATGTGGAGCGCCGCG
>CACYDL010000134.1 GCA_902773195.1 uncultured Lachnospiraceae bacterium | reverse complement strand
CCGCCGTAGATCGTCTTCTGCGCCACCACGTTGTCGCCGGAGCCGGCGAGGGCGAGGATGGAATAGGTGACCGCCGCGGCGCCCGCGGACACGGCCAGGGCTGCGACGCCGCCCTCCAGCGCGGCGATCCTCTCCTCCAGGACGCCCTGGGTGGAATTGGTCAGCCTGCCGTAGATATTGCCGGCGTCCCGCAGATTGAAACGGTCGGCGGCGTGCTGCGCGCTGTGGAACACATAGGACGTCGTCTGGTAGATGGGAACCGCTCTGGAATCCGTGGCGGGATCGGCCTGCTCCTGTCCGACATGAAGCTGCAGTGTCTCGAATTTAAAGGTGTGGTCGCTCATGATAATCCTCCTTTTTCCGTATGGATCCACCGCTCCCTCCGGTGACGGCGTCATAGGTCAGGTACTATTTCTTATAATTCCTACCTGTTTAGTCGGTATTATAGAGTCAGTTCCCCGCCCTGTCAAGCGGTTTTTTCAGAAATTGCGCGCGGCGGCAAAATAGCGCGTGCAGCGAGAAGCGGGACCGGCCGGGGGCGAAGACGGCGGCCGCCCCGCGGCGACGGCGCAGAGAAAGTACAAACAATGCGCAGCAGCGGCGCAGAAAAAGCAGCGGCGGCGCAGAAAAGGGGCGCACCGCAGAAAAGGGGCGGCCGGGCACCGTATCCGGCGCCGCAGCCGCCCCCTCACGCAGTCATGGGAACATC
The DNA here is from genome assembly GCA_902773195.1 of uncultured Lachnospiraceae bacterium. The sequence goes on along the minus strand of CACYDL010000134.1, from coordinate 4,362 downwards.
ATTTCTCAAAATCGAATTTCTCGAACACCTTCCGGCCCGTGTAGACCTTGAGCTGTTCTTCGCCGTCCAGCACGCGGATCGCGCCGGCCGCCATGGCTTCCATCTCGAATTCGCCCGGATACGCGTAGACCGGGGCGATCCAGCCGCAGCTCTCCCTGATCTGGTTTACCAGATCCTCGCTGTGGACCATGCCGCCGCCCAGAAGGATTCCGTCCACCTTGCCGTGAAGAGCCGCCGCCATCGCGCCGATGCCCTTCTCGATCTGGTAGATCATCGTGTTCCAGACCATCGCGGCGTACTGATCGCCCTCCGCGGCCCTCTTGGTGACCTCGATGGCGTCGGAGATGCCGAGGTGGCTCACAAATCCGCCGGTCCTGGAGCAGAGGCTTCTCACGCTCTTCAGGTCCGCGCCCGAGGACTCGATGTAGTCGAGCAGGTCGTACACCGATACCGAGCCGCATCTCGTCGGGGCCATGGCGCCTTCGCCGCCCACGATGTCGTATCCGTCGATCATCTTGCCCTCGCGGTGCGCGGAGATCGAGAGGCCGCCGCCGATGTGGCAGACGACGTAGTTGCACTCCCTGTATCTCTTTCCCATCACCTCGTGGCTGTGGCGGATCGCCGTCTCCTTGAGGTTCAGGGCGTGGAGATGGACCGTGCGGTAGACGCCCTTGATTCCCGTCATTCTGGCAAGATCCTGCAGCTCGTCCGTATCGGGCGGGTTGACGACGAACGCCTTGGCGCCGTACTGCTTCGCGAATTCATTGGCGAGCTGCGGGCCGAGGGTCGCCGGATGCACCACGCCGTTGGCGCAGGTGCGGGCGTGATCGAGAATCAGGTCCGTGATCTCGTAGGTGCCGCCCTCCATGGAGATGAGGCCGCCGCCCCGTCCCACGAAGACGTCCACACCCTCGAGGGTGAGGCCGTTCTCCTTGAGGATCTCCAGGATCATGTCGCGGCGGTACGGCAGCTGGGAGGGCATGTCCGGAAACGTCGCCAGCTCCTTGGCGTCATGGGCGACGTTTTTCGAGAACAGGCACTCGTCCCCGTCGAACATCGCGATTTTCGTCGAGGTAGAGCCCGGATTAATCGCAAATACTTTGTATCCCATAGATCAAAGCTCCTCTTCCACCAGGTCGACCAGATCGGCGACGGTCTCGCACGCGGAGGCTTCCTGAAGCGTCACCGCGGCTTCAAGTTCATTTTCGATCTCGGAGACAAGGGCCACCATCTGGATGGACGCGCCCTGAAGGTCTTCCTTAAAGCTGGTCTCCACCGTCACTTCGGACGGATCCTTCTTGTAGGAAATGGCAACGAGTTCGCAGATCTTCGCTTCAAGTTCTTTTCTGTCCATGATAATCTCCTTTTTCTCTTGCTGTGTGGTTTATTCCTCGACCAGATCGAAAACGACCGTCTTGTAGCCGTCTCTCTGATAGATCGCCGCCTTTACGTCGACGGGAAGTCCCTTGCCTTCGAGGATTTCCTTCCTCTTCTTCTTGTTGATGCCGCGGACCACCGCGTTGAAGCGGGAGCCTTCCTCGAGCTCGATCTCGCCGTAGGCGAACTTGCCGAGGGCCTTGTACTCAGGCTTCGTGGAGAGCGCCGCGGGCATGACGATGGAGTGCATCTTTCCCTTGCCGCTGATCTCGAACCACTCGGTCTCAAGGCTGCCGCAGGTGTTGCACGCGTAGACGGGAGGGAATTCGACGGCGCCGCACTTCGGGCACTTTCTTCCGAGGATCTTTCCCTCTTCCAGGCTCTCATAGAACTTTTCGACTACTTTTTCCAGTTTGATCGCCATATTGTCCTCCTTCTTCAGTCCGCAGTCCTGATGATGTACGTGCAGATGTTCTGGGCTCCGCCGTAACCGCGCAGCATGGCGGTCTTCGGAAGCTTCCTGACCTGTCCTTCGCCCGCTTCTCCGCGCATCTGGTGAACCGCCTCGTAGAGGTCCGCGAGACCGGAGGCCGCGTGGGCGTGTCCGAACGAAGTCCTTCCGCCGTTGGTGTTGATCGGCTTGTCGCCGTCGTAGGCCGTGCGTCCCTCGCAGATGTACTTCCAGCCTTCGCCGTAGGGCAGATAGCCCGCGATCTCGGCGGCGATGAGGTGGGACGTGATGATGAAGTCGTTGGCGTAGAAGACGTCGATCTCCTCCGGCTTCACGCCGGTCACCTCGTAGACCTGGCGGACCGCTTCCTCGGTCGCCGTGACCTCGAAGTGGGGCGTCGTCGCCTCGCAGGCGGCGCAGCCGCAGCCGAGGACTTCGATGGCCTTGTGGCTCTTGTTGCCCATGAAACGGTCGACCATATCCGTGGCGCAGACGATGACCGCGGCGGCGCCGTCGCACTTGATCTCCAGTCCGCCCGCGCGGAGGAAATCGCCCATCTTCGGGTTGTACGGGGAGCGCATGTAATCCATGACGGTCTCAAATCCGAACTGCTTCGCCAGCTCCTCGTAGGTCGTTCTCTCGATGGCCAGCGGATTCACGGAGGCGTTGCGCCTGTTATTGATGCACATCCAGTTGAGGGTGTCGTCCATCTCCTGATCCGTGAGGCCGCGGGTTCTCTTGTACCACTCCGCCGCGTCGTCGTAGATGAGCTCCTGGCCGGCCATGAGGCTTCTGGTGTAATTCCTGTCATAGAGCCACGCGGTGGTCTGAAGGAACTTGTCCATCGTCATCTTGTCGCGCTTGTAGGGATGGTTGGGCACCGCGAGGCTGTCGCCGAATTCCACGCAGCCGGAGAGCACGCAGTTGTATTTTCCGGAGGCAACCGCGTTGACCGCCTCTTCAATCGCGTAATAGCCTGTGCAGCAGGCCTCGGAGTGATGGATCGAAGCCTTTCCCTTCATTCCGAACCAGTTCGCGATCTGGATGTTCGGAGTCAGATAGTTCGATCCGTTGAGGGGGCTCGCCTCGCCGTGGAAATAGAAATCCACGTCCTTCGGGCTCACTCCCGCATCCTCCATCGCCTTGAGGGCGGCGTAGCCGAAAAGCTCGCCTTCTGTCAGTCCGTTGGTCTCATCGTGGTCAACCGTGTACATGAAGGGGGTGCAGCCGACGCCGATGATCGACACGCCTCTCATGTACGGGTTCACTTTCGTCTGGTTCATGACAGCCATACTTGTTCGTCCTTTCTGATCAGACTCTCACGCCGTTTTCCGTGAGGTTTTTAGATAATACTATCATAACAGCATTGCTTCGATTTTTCCCGATTTTTCTTTGATTTCCCCGGATACTCTGCGTCATTATTTAAGATGAATGACACGGAAGCGGAACCGGCGATTCAATATTCGCCCAAAAATGAATCAGCCGGTCACGGAGCTCTCTTTCCACTTCCCCCGCCGGTAGGCGATGAAGATCATCAGGCAGCCCGCGAGCCAGGAGACCAGAAGCGACACGAAGATCATCTCGCAGCGGCCGCCGGGATACGCTCCGCTCTTCGTCAGCGCCACCAGGGCGTAGGCCAGAACGACGCGGAAGACCTGCTGGATGATCGACAGCCACATGGGCGTCAGCGTGTCCCCGGCGCCGCGCATCACGCCGCCGAGGGCCTGGATCACCGCCATGGCGATGTAGCCAACCGCCAGGATCCGCATCATGGTCATGCTGAGATCGACGAGCTCGTCCGTATTCGTGAAGATGCCCATCAGGTACTTCCCGAAGATCAGGATGAGGCCGGTGACCGCCGCAGACACGCCCACCGACAGCAGAAGGCCCTGCTTCGAGCCGTCCTCCGCCCGCCGGATGTCGCCCGCGCCGATGTTCTGCCCGGCAAAGGTCGTCATCGCGGTGCCGAAGGAGAAGTTCGGCAGCATGGCGAAGCCGTCGACCCTCATGACGATGACGTTCGCCGCGATGAACTGCTCCCCGAAGGAGTTGGTGAGGGACTGGACCAGGATCGCCGACATCGAGAAGATCGCCTGGGTGATGCCGGACGGGATGCCCAGCCGGATGATGCCCCAGCCGTAGCGTTTCTTCCAGAAGAAATATTTCTTCCGGAAGTCGAACATGTCGTCCATCTGCATCAGCCTCCTGACGCACAGAACCGCGGAGAGGCCCTGGGCGATGATGGTGGCGAGGGCGACGCCGTTGACGCCCATGCCCAGCTTCGCGACGAAGAAAATGTCGAGAACGATGTTGAGAAGGCAGGCGACGATCAGGTAGATCAGCGCGGAGACGGAGTCCCCGAGCCCCCGGAGGACGCCGCTCATGTTGTTGTAGAGGGCGCTCCCCATGCAGCCAAGAAACAGAATCTTCAGGTAGCCGTCGCACCAGTCGATGATCGTCTCCGGCGTGGACAGAAGCCTCAGAAGAGGCCTCGTCAGAATGAGCCCCAGCACCGTGACGAGAAGACCCGAGAT
>CACYDL010000133.1 GCA_902773195.1 uncultured Lachnospiraceae bacterium | reverse complement strand
TTCACCGGCATCCGCCAGTTCAACCTGATGTTCAAGACGTTCCAGGGCGTCACGGAGGACGCGAAGAACACGGTCTATCTCAGGCCGGAGACCGCCCAGGGCATCTTCGTCAATTTTAAGAACGTTCAGAGAACCTCCCGCAAAAAGATTCCCTTCGGCATCGGGCAGATCGGAAAATCCTTCCGCAACGAGATCACGCCGGGCAACTTCACCTTCCGCACCCGTGAATTCGAGCAGATGGAGCTGGAGTTCTTCTGCAAGCCCGGCACGGATCTGGAGTGGTTCGATTACTGGAAGAGCTTCATGAAGAAATGGCTCCTTGATCTCGGCATCAAGGAGGAGGAACTCAGATTCCGCGATCACGACAAGGAGGAGCTTTCCTTCTACAGCCGCGCGACCACGGACGTGGAGTTTACCTTCCCCTTCGGCTGGGGCGAGCTCTGGGGCATCGCCGACCGCACGGATTACGACCTGTCGAGACATCAGGAGGTATCCGGCGAGGATCTCTCCTACTTCGACGACGAGAGCAAGGAGCGCTACGTCCCCTACGTCATCGAGCCGTCTCTCGGCGCGGACCGCATGGTGCTCGCCTTCCTCTGCAGCGCCTATGACGAGGAGGTTCTTGACGCGGAGAAGAACGACGTGAGAACCGTGCTCCATTTCCATCCCGCGCTGGCGCCGGTCAAGATCGCGGTGCTTCCGCTCTCGAAGAAGCTCGCCGAGCCCGCCCAGAAGATCTACGCGGAGCTCGCGAAAGACTGGAACGTCGACTACGACGACAGGGGCGCGATCGGAAAGCGCTACAGGAGAGAGGACGAGATCGGAACGCCGTACTGCATCACCTACGACTTTGATTCCGAGGAGGATCACGCGGTGACGGTGAGAGACCGGGATTCGATGGAGCAGGTCAGGGTTCCCATCGCGGAGCTCAGGGACTATTTCCGGGACAGGTTCTCCTTCTGAAGGAAACGGCCGCAGGCCCGGGTGAAGGAACCCGCCGGCTGAAACCGCTGTAACATACGGGACATGAGAAAGCCGCCCGCCGGAGTTTTCCGGCGGGCGGCGCTTTTTTGGTTCATCGTTTTTTCTCCCCGGGACGGGGATCCGTTTTTACGCGGCACGGGCCCGCGAAGAGAGCGCCCTCTCAGATGTTGTCGTCCCTTCGGATATAGCCGGGATTGTCCGGGGTGGCGATAATCTCCTTTACGCGGCGGATCTTCGCCCACTTGTCCACCACCTGGTTCTCCAGATGGACGCCGGGGCCGATATCCGCGTAGGAGAGGATGACGCAGTTCTTCACGACCGCGCCCTTGCCGATGTTGATGCCGCGGCCGAAGACGGAATTTTCGACGGTGCCCTCGATGTTGCAGCCGTTGGCGATCAGGGAGTTCCTGACCTGGGATCCCTTGAAATACTGGGTCGGGCAGGAATCCGACGTGCTGGTGTAGATCGGCCAGTCGTTCTGGAGAAGGGTCCGGGCGTAGTCGATGTCCGTCAGCTCAAGGCAGGCGTCGAAATAGTTCTTGAAATTCGTGATCGCGGCGAAATAGCCCTTGTGATGGATGCCGCGGATGTCGAGCTCGTCGCACATGTCGGACACGATCTGCGAGAAGTGGTAGATCGACGAGACGGAGCTGGCCTTCTTGACCAGATCGATGAACAGATCCTTCTTCATGACGTAGGTGTCCATGAAGATGTTTCTTTCCTTGACGTTGCCGTCGTTGGTCGAGATCGACAGAACGCCTCTCTGGCGGTTCAGGTTCAGGATATTGCAGCCAAGGTAGCGGTCCTTGTCGGGATCGACCCTGTGATAGAGCATGGAGATATCCGCGCCGCTCTCGACGTGTTTGTCGAGAAGGTCGTTGTAGTTCATGACGTAGACCATGTTGCTGGGCGCGATCACGACGTACTCCTGGTGGATCCTCTCGATGATGGAGAGGCTCTCCAGGAAGCAGGCGATATCCGTGTTGTAGATCGGATTGATATTTCCCTCGTCGTGGAAGAGCAGCTGAAGCTTGCCGCGCTTCGAGTTGATGTTGTAGTTGTTTCCGGTGCCCAGATGCTCCGCGAGGGACCGCGGGTTGCCGCTGATATAGACGAGAATGCGGTCGATGCCGCTGTTGCTCATATTGGAGACCGGGAAGTCGATGAGACGGAATCTTCCTGCAAATGAGAACGAGCCGGCAGGACGGTAATCCTGGAGCCCCTCAACCCTGAACCGATTGGACGGAGACGTGATAATTCCGAATGCTTTTGCCATCTTATTCTTCCCCCTTCACACGTTTTGCTACGAGAAGGATATTCTCGCTGTCGCTGCTGCCGACGACAGCGCCCTTACCGATCTTGACGCCGTCCGCGACGAGAGCCCGGGTGACGCGGGCGCCTTCATCGACGAATACGCCCGGCATGAGAACCGAATCCGTCACGACGGCTCCCTTGCCGACGATGGCTCCCGTAAAGAGCACGGAGTTGTGGACCTCTCCTTCCACCGCGCAGCCCTGCGTGATGTAGGCGCAGTCGATCACCGCTTCGGGACCGATGTGCTGCGGCAGGGTGGAGGCGTCGTCCGTGTAGATCTTCCAAGAGACGTCGTTGAGGTTCAGCTCGCTCTTCTTGCCGAGCAGGTCCATGTTGGCCTCCCAGAGGGAATCGATGGTGCCGACGTCCTTCCAGTAGTCCTCGAATTTATAGGCGACCAGCGTCTTTCCGGAGCTGAGGAAATTCGGTATGACGTCGTTTCCGAAGTCGTGGCTGGAGTTGGGATCCTTCATATCGGCGACGAGAACCCGGCGCAGCGACTTCCAGGTGAAGATGTAGATGCCCATGGAGGCGAGGTTGCTCTTCGGATTCTTCGGCTTCTCCTCGAATTCGACGATGTGGCCTTCCTCGTCCGTGTTCATGATGCCGAAACGGCTGGCCTCGCTCCATTCCACCGGCCGCACGCCGACGGTGAGATCCGCGTTGTTGGCCTTGTGGTAATCGAGCATCTTGTCGTAGTCCATCTTGTAGATGTGGTCTCCCGAGAGGACAAGAAGATATTCCGGGCCGTAGCTGTCGATGAAATCGATATTCTGGGAGATGGCGTCCGCGGTGCCGCGGTATACGTTGAATCCCTCATCCGCTTTTTCGCGCGGGGGCAGAACGAAAACACCGCTGTCCTTGGTGTCAAGTCCCCAGCGTCTTCCCGCGGCGACGTAGCTGTTGAGAAGAACGGATTCGTACTGGGTGAGAACGCCGACGACGTCGATGCCGCTGTTCGCGCAGTTGCTGAGCGGGAAATCGATGATCCGATACTTGCCGCCGAACGATACCGCAGGCTTGGCCACTTTGTTGGTCAGGTCCTTCAGGCGGCTGCCCCGGCCGCCGGCCAGGATCATAGCTAACATGTTGCTCTGACTCATAGTTACCTCCCTTGTGAATCCGGAGATACTTTCACGCATCTGACAGTATTTCCGGACGTCTGGATGAAATGATGCACATTTTCCATGTGCACTGATGCTATCATTATACTAAACCGAGAAGAAATCCACAAGGATATAGCGAAAAAGAACTTGTCAACTGGGCGATTTTGACGGCGCGGTGAAATCGGCGTTTATGCGCGGGCGCCGTATGTGATAAAATGCAGGGCAGACAGGACCGCGGCCTTGTGGCTGCGCGGCCCCGGAGGAGAAGATGAGGAAAGCGGAAACTGCCGTGAGAACAGAAGAAAAACGACCCGTATCCTGTGAATTCGCGCCGATGGAGGGAATCACGGGATGGCCGCTGCGCCGTGCCCACGCGGAAGCCTTTCCGGGCATCAGCCGTTACTACACGCCCTTTATCGCCGCCAACAGCACCCATTCCTTCAAGACCAGGGAGAAAAAGGAGATCGATCCCTCCCACAACGAGGGCCTCTCCGCCGTGCCCCAGATCCTCACCAACGACGCCGACGCGTTTCTCTGGGCGGCGGGGGAGATCGGGGCCCTGGGGTATCCCGAGGTCAATTTCAACCTGGGCTGTCCCTCGCCCACCGTCGTGACGCACGGAAAAGGGGCCGGCTTCCTGAGGGATCCGGAGCGGCTGGACCGCTTCTTCGACAGGGTGTTCGAAGGAATGAGCGGGGCTTCCGCGCCCCGCGTGTCGGTCAAGACGAGAATCGGCTTTGAGTCGGAGGAGGAGGCGGCGGGAATCGCCGCCGTCGTGGGGAGGTATCCCTTCTGCCGCGTCATCGTCCACCCGAGGCTGCGGACGGACTACTACGGAGGAAGTCCGCGAATGGACGTGTTTTCTCTGTTTTACGAGAGCTGTCCCCATCCGCTGGTGTACAACGGGGATCTGGTGACGGCGGCCGGCGTGCAGGAGCTGCTCGGGCGCTATCCCGGACTGGACGGGGTGATGATCGGAAGAGGGCTGCTCATGAATCCTTCCCTGGCGGGAGAGCTTCGGGGCGGGGATCCCTTCGGGGCGGAGGAACTCAGGCGCTACCACGACAGAATCCTTCAGCTGTGGCTCTCCGACATACCGGAGTTCTCCGGCGTCATCGGAAAGATGAAGGAGCTCTGGCACTATATGGGCCCCCTGTTCCGGGACGGGGAGAAGCATCTGAAGAAAATCCGGAAAGCCCGGAAGGAGAGAGAGTACAGGGCCGCCGTGGACGACCTGTTCGCGTCCTGCGGCATTCTTCCTCCCGGGGAAAGGACGAACCGGTACATGCCATGAATTCAAAACACGCCATACTTGCCCTGCTGGAGGCAAACAGGGGGATCTTCCTGTCCGGCGAGGAGATCGCCGGGGGGCTGGGAATATCGAGAAACGCCGTCTGGAAGGCCGTCGGCGCCCTGCGGAGCGAGGGCTACCGGATCGAGGCCGTGACGAGGCGCGGCTACCGTCTCGCCGGCGAAAGCGACGTCCTGTCCGTCGAGGGCCTCATGCCTTATCTGGCGGAGGGGGTCGACCCGGAGAAGATCTTCATTTACCCGACCCTCGTGTCGACGAACCGCACGGCCAAGGAGATGGCCCTCCGGGGAGCGCCCCACGGCACATGCGTGATCGCGGACGCCCAGACCGGAGGGAAGGGGAGAAAGAACCGGGATTTCTATTCCCCGAGCGGCGGCATCTACCTCAGCGCCCTCCTGCTCCCGGACTGTTTTCCCTGCGCGGATCCCAAAGCCGTGACGGCCCACGCCGCCGTGTCCGTCATCAGGACCCTCTCGGCCGCCGGCCTCGAGGCAGGCATCCGGCCGGTCAACGATATCTATATCGCGGGAAAGAAGGTCTGCGGCATTCTCACGGAATCGGGAGCCGACTTCGAGAGCGGGGAGCTCCAGTGGATCGTGGTGGGCGTCGGGATCAATTACACCCTGGACGCGTCCCGCCTCACGGAGGAGCTGCGGGAGAGGGCGGGGGCCCTCTTCCCGAAGGGCGGGGAGACCGTCTCCCGGAACAGAATCATCGCCCGTCTCATCAATGAGCTTCTGACGGGATTTTCCGGAAAAACACGGGAGGACCTTCTGGCCGAATACGACCGCTTCGTCATAAGGGCGGAGCAGGACGGCAAATTGTCAACCTGAAATATTTTTAAGGTTGACAATTCTCTTCCCTCGGTCTATACTCCCTCTGAGTCTGAACGATCTGAGGGAGGATATTGAAATGACTGACAACAGACTGAAATCCATGGTTCTCACGGCGGTGTGCGCCGCCGTTCTCTGCGTCCTGGGGCCGCTGTCGATACCGATCGGCCCGGTTCCCGTGTCGCTGGCGACGTTCGTCATCTGCCTGATGCTCTACATCCTGGGGATGAAAAAGTCCCTCGCGGCCGTCGCGCTCTACCTGCTGATCGGCCTGGCGGGACTCCCGGTGTTCTCGGGATTTTCGGGGGGCCCCGGGAAGCTGCTGGGTCCCACCGGAGGCTATCTGATCGGCTACCTTCTGCTCGCGCTCATCGGCGGATGGTTTGTGGAGAAAGCCGGTTTCGGCATCCTGCTTTCCGTGGCGGGCATGATTCTGGGCACGGCGGTGCTCTACGTCCTCGGGACGCTCTGGCTCGCCCACGCCGCGGGGATGTCCCTGAAGGCTGCGCTGGCCGCGGGCGTGATCCCCTTCATCGGCGTGGATCTCGCCAAGATTGTCTGCGCCGCGCTGCTGGGGCCGGTTCTTCGGAAGGCGCTGGCCCGGGCAGGCGTGACCGGTACGAAGAAATGAGCCCTTTTATCAGGTTTTGACCTGGATGTTATGATATGTTACAATAGCGACGGGATGTGAGAGGAACCCTCTTCACGTCCCGTTTCGCATACGATCGTTCCGGACGCGCGCCGGACGGAAATAAGGAGCAGAGGCGCTTCGCGGCGGGCGGATCCCGGGAAAACGGGACGTCGGCGCGCCGGGGAGCTGAAATACAGGTATGCTAAAATTCAGAGGCAGACGATCCAATTCAAGCCGTGACGCCCTGGCGCTGAAGGCGGGGCTCTGGTACACGGTCGGCAACTTCATCAACAAGGGCCTGGTCTTTATCGCTACGCCGATTTTCACCAGGATCATGACGACGACGGAATACGGCGACTACGGGAACTTCATCAACTGGCAGTCGCTTCTCGTCGTGCTGATGACGCTGGAGCTCTATACCTCCGTCAACAAGGCCAGGCTGGAATTCCGGCAGACGATCGACGAGTATCTCTCGTCCATCATCGTGTGCGGCTCCACCTTCACGATGCTCTGCTACATCGTGGTGCTGATCTTCCACAGCCAGGTCGAAATCGCCTTCAACATGCCGTTCCGCTACGTGAACGTGATGTTCCTGTACCTGTTTTTCGCCCCCGCGCTCAACATCTTCCAGGTGATGAACCGGGTTAACCTGAGGTACAGGCTGGCCATCACCATCACCATCGGCTCCTCCCTGCTGTCGATCACCGGCGCGCTGCTGATGCTGAACGTGTTCGAGGACAGGGTCTTCGGCAGGATCATCGGCTACGACGTCCCGCTGATCGCCGTAAACGCGACCATCTGGTTCTATACGCTGCTCAAGGGGAGAACCGTCAGGAAGGACTATATCCGGTACGCCCTGACCTACTCCGGGCCGCTGATCATCCACCATCTGTCCATGAACATTCTCGGTACGTCGGACCGCATCATGGTGAGAAAGCTCAGAAGCACCGAGGAGTCGGCGGTCTACACCGTCGGCTACAGCTGCGCCATGATCGTGACGGTGCTGTCGGATTCCGTGAACCAGGCCATGTCCCCGTGGCTCTATGACAACCTCGAGACGAAGTCCTACGAGAAGATCCGCCGGATCAACCGCTGGTACGTCGCCTGCTTCAGCCTGGTCCTGGCCGGCATCATGCTCGCGGCGCCGGAGATCCTGAGGATCATGGGAGGGAAGAAGTACGCCCAGACCAGCTATATGCTTCCGCCGGTCTTTGTCGGCTGCGGGGCGCGGTTTCTCTACACGAATTATGTAAACGTCGAGAACTACATGAAAAAGAGCCGGCTGGTATCCGCCGGCACCATGACGGCGGCCCTCGTCAATATCGTGCTCAATTTCATTTTCATACCGAAGTTCGGCTTTGTGGCGGCGGCCTATACGACGTGGTTCTCCTACGTCTGCCTCATGTTCTTCCACTACTTCGGCTGCCGGCGGATCGGGTTCGGAAAGCTCTACGACAACCGCTTCCTGTTTTCCTGGCTGGCAGGGGAGAGCGCGTTTATGATTCTGTGCACCCTGCTCTACCGGAACAGGCCGGTCAGATACGGGGTGTGCGCGGCCTACCTGCTGCTTCTCGGGGCGGCCGCCTACCGGATGCGCGGCAGGCTGAAGAGAATCCTGAAGATGGTTTTCTGAGCGGGCGCGCAGAGGAAGCGCATGGTGTGAGCGCGGGCATTTTGTGCTATAATGACGAAAAACATTCGAGATTTTGAACAGCATCTGGGGTATGTCGGAAAAGAAGAGAAGAAGACGAAGACTGATCAGAAACAGAAAGGCGGAGATCGCAATCCACTTCCTGGGCGCGGGAGCCCTTGTTTTTGCTGCGGTTTACCTTGTTCTGAACGCGGACCGCATCAGGCTTTCCTTCAGCGGCGCGGCGCCGGCTGAGACGAGGGAAGCCCCGGAGAGCGAAGAGAGCGGGGCGCTGAGCCTCTTTATCGAGGAGCTGGCGGCCGGCGCGGATTCCGCGGAGGAACCGGCGGCGGATCCCTACGACGGAAGCAGCCCTCCCTCGGAGGAGGCGAAGATCCGGCAGGTCCCGAAGGACCAGATCGTGGAGACGGATATGTCCGGGGACTGGAGGCTGATACTCGTCAATCCGAGTCACCGGCTGCCGTCCGATTTCGAGGCGGATACGTGCCTCGTCTGGGAGGAAGAAGACGAAGACCACATCGGAGACAACGACCGCATCGACTGGCGCATCTACGACGAAGTCCACGAGATGCTCAGAGACTGCGAGAGGGCGGGGTTCTCCCCGGTGATCCGGAGCGCCTACCGCTCGTCCGCCCAGCAGAAGGAGCTGTTTGAAGCCAAGGTCGACGAGTTCCTGGCAAAGGGGCAGAGCCGCGAGGAGGCGGAGGAGAACGCCGCGACCATCATCGCCCTCCCCGGCACCAGCGAGCACGAGCTCGGCCTGGCCCTGGACATCGTGGACAGCCGCTACGGCGTCCTCAGCGCCGCCCAGGAGAATACGGGCACCCAGATGTGGCTGATGGAACACTGCTGGGAGTACGGATTCATTCTCCGGTATCCGACGGACAAGGGCGGGATTACCGGGATCATCTACGAGCCCTGGCACTACAGGTTCGTGGGAAAACAGGCGGCGAAGATCATTCACAGCCAGAACCTCTGCCTGGAGGAATATCTGTACGAATTCGGCAACGGGGGAAACAGCGATGGCGAAACGTGATCCTGTTAAAATGAAAAAGAGAAGACAGCAGCAGGTAAGAAGGCAGCTCACCGCGATTTTTGCCGTGGTTCTCGCCGCTTTCCTGGTGATTCTCTTCATCACGTCGAGGAGGGGCAGACGCCCCGGGGAAACACAGAACGCCGTGACGCCCTCCGCGCAGACGGAGAGCGCGGCCGAATCCCGGCCGGCGACCCCGGAGGAGGAGACGGCCGTCTCCTCGGCGGCGGAGGCATCGGCGGTCTCAGAGGCCGAGACGCCCGCGGTGATCGTCAGGGAGGGCTCCATCGGAGCGGACGGGACGGTGACCTTCGTCAATGATCCGGCCTACTCCGAGAAGATCACGATCCTCGGGACCGGGGACAACCTGATCCACGAGGCCCTCTTCCTCGACGCGAGGACGGAGGACGGGGGGTACGACTTCCGGCCCATGTACGAGCGCGTGAAGCCCTATATCCAGGAGGCGGACATCGCCACCGTCAATCAGGAGACGCCCCTCGCGACGGCCCTGGCGGAGCCGTCCGGCTATCCCAGCTTCAACTCGCCGGTCCAGGTGGCGGACGCCCTGTCGGACGCGGGCTTCGACATTTTCAATTTCGCGAACAACCATGTCCTCGACATGGGAGAGAGCGGCATCCAGGCGACGCTGGACTGCTGCGACGAGAGGGGGATCCCCTATTTCGGCGTGTACCGGGACAGCGAGGATCGCAGCCGTATCCGGGTCCTCGAGAAGAACGGGATCACCGTCGCTTTCCTCGGCTTCGTGAACTGGACGAACAAGGATCCGACGGAGGAGACGGAGAACCAGCTCACCTGGCTCAGCGACGAGGAATCCGTGAAGTACTACATCGAAAAGGCCGATGAGATCGCGGATATCGTCGTCGTCTACGCCCACTGGGGTGAGGAGAACGAAAACGTCATCACCGACGAGATGTCCTCCATGTCCCGGAAGATGGTGAACTGGGGGGCCGACGTCATTTTCGGCGACCACACCCATCTCGTCCAGAAGATCACCGTGCTTCAGCGGGAGGGAGACGGGGCGCTCTGCCCGGTCCAGTTCTGCGGAGGCAATTTCATCTCGGGACAGAAGGAGAGAAACCATCTGCTCAGCGTCCTTACGACGGTGGAATTCGCGAAGAACCCCGACACGGGAGAGGTCGCCGCGACCGGCATGTCCGCGCTTCCCCTGGTGACGCACTACGAGGGAGACCGGGAGAATGTGTGCATCTACCCGCTCAAAGACTACACGGAGGAGCTGGCGAACGCCAACGGCGTGAAGCAGTTCGAGATGGAGACGATGACGACGGATTATCTGTGGGATCTGATCCATGCGGAGATACCGGATCAGTTTCTCGCCGGCTAAGCGGCCGGAAGGAATGAGGTAATGTTATGTAAACCGCGCGCCGCGGAGGCGGGGCCCGCGCACATTTAAAACAGGGAGGATCAGGAAAATGTTTAAGGATGGAAAGATCTGGCTGGCGAATACAGAGGACGGCAGAGAGATCTCGATGCTTCCGAGGATGGCGAACCGCCACGGGCTCGTCGCGGGGGCGACGGGTACCGGCAAGACCGTGACGCTCAAGGTGATGGCCGAGACGTTCAGCGAGATGGGCGTTCCGGTATTCATGGCGGACGTCAAGGGCGATATCGCGAGCATTATGGCGCCCGGCACCGACAGCGAGGACATGCAGGAGAGAATCGCGCGCTTCGGACTCGCGGAAGCGGGCTTCTCCTATCAGGGCTATCCGGTCACGCTGTGGGACATCTACGGACAGAAGGGCATCCAGCTCCGCACGACGATCGCCGAGATCGGGCCCCTTCTTCTGAGCAGGATTCTCGGACTTAACGAGCTTCAGACCGGCGTCCTCTCCATCGTCTACAAGATCGCCGACGACCGGAACCTTCTCCTCATCGACACGAAGGATCTCAAGTCGATGCTGAACTACGTGAAGGAAAACACGAAGGAATTTGAGGCGGAGTACGGAAAGATGTCTCCCGCGACCATCAGCGTCATCATGAGGGCCCTGGTGGCCCTGGAGACCGAGGGCGGCGACGTCTTCTTCGGCGAACCCGGCCTGTCGATCTACGACTGGCTGACCGTGGGAGAGGGCGGAAAGGGCATGATCAACATCCTCGACAGCGAGAGCCTCATCAACAGCGGAAAGCTCTATTCCACCTTCCTTCTCTGGCTTCTCGCGGAGCTCTTCGAGACGCTCCCCGAAGTCGGTGACCTGGAAAAGCCGAAGATGGTCTTCTTCTTTGACGAGGCGCATCTTCTGTTCAAGGATACCTCCAAGACGCTTCTTGACAAGATCGAGCAGGTGGTCAAGCTCGTCCGCTCCAAGGGCGTCGGCGTCTATTTCTGCACGCAGAATCCGCGGGACATCCCGGACGGCGTCCTCTCCCAGCTGGGCAACAAGATCCAGCACGGACTCCACGCCTACACGCCCGCGGACCAGAGAGCGGTGAAGGCGGCGGCGGAATCCTTCCGCGTCAACCCGGCCTTCAACACCTACGATACGATCATGGCGCTGGGGACCGGCGAGGCGGTCGTCTCCTTCCTCGACGAGGAGGGCATCCCGACCGTGTGCGAGAAGGTGTGCGTCCTTCCGCCCAAGAGCCGTTTCGGCGCGATCTCCGACACGGAGCGCGACAGCGCGGTGAAGTCCTGCCTGCTGTACAGCAAATACGCCAACGCCGTCGATCCGGATTCGGCCTATGAGATCCTTGAGAGACTGGGGATCCAGATGCAGGAGGCGGAGGCCCAGGCCATGGCGGAGGCCCAGGCGGCGAAGGAAGCCGAGAGGGCGGAGCGCGAGGCGCAGAAGGAGGCTGAGAAGGCCGAACGTGAGGCGCAGAGAGAAGCCGAAAAGGAAGAGATCGCCAAGAAGCGGGCGGCCAAGTCCGTCGCCTCCACGGTGGTGGGTACCGTCGGGCGCGAGGCCGGCAAAGCCTTCGGCAAGAAATTCGGCACCTTCGGCAAGACGATCGGAGGCAATATCGGAGCCAGCCTCGGAAGAGGCATCCTGAGCACTCTTTTCAAGATCTGAGAGGTGCCCTATGCATTATTCCGAGGATGAGAGCCGTCAGTACCACATTCAGGTGGCGTCGGGGGAGGTCGGAAGATATGTGATTCTTCCGGGCGATCCCAAACGCTGCGCCAGGATCGCGGAGCATTTCGAAAACCCGGTCCTGATCGCGGACAACCGGGAGTTCGTCACCTACACCGGGACCCTCGACGGCGTCAGGGTGAGCGTCACCTCCACGGGCATCGGAGGGCCGTCCGCGTCCATCGCGATGGAAGAGCTGGTCCGCTGCGGAGCGGACACCTTCCTCCGGGTGGGCACCTGCGGCGGGATGCAGCTCGACGTGAAGAGCGGGGACCTGGTGATCGCCAACGGCGCCATCCGCATGGAGGGAACCGGGCGGGAGTACGCGCCCATGGAATTTCCCGCCGTGCCGGACTACGGCGTGCTCACCGCGCTCATCGAAGGCGCGAAGAGAAACGGATTTCCCTATCACGTCGGCGTCGTCCAGTGCAAGGACTCGTTCTACGGGCAGCACGATCCGGACATGATGCCGGTGGGATATGAACTGAAGCAGAAATGGGACGCGTGGATCCGTCTGGGGGCTCTCGCCTCCGAGATGGAATCCGCGGCGCTCTTTCTCGTCGCCAGCGCCAGACGGGTCAGGGCCGGTTCGGTCTTTCTGGTGATGGCCAACCAGGAGAGAGAGGCGGCCGGCCTGGAGAATCCGGTCGTCCATGACACGGACGCCGCGATCCGGACGGCCGTGGAGGCCATCCGTGTCTTGATCGCAAAGGACAGGGAGACGTGACCGGAAACGGCGGAGGGAGGCGGACGTAAGATGGATGAAAAGAGGATCGGGGAGCTGATCAGGACCGCCCTTCAGATGCGCGAAAGGTCGTACTGCCCCTATTCCCGCTTCGCGGTCGGAGCGGCCCTTCTGACCGGGAGCGGCAGGATCTACACGGGATGCAACATCGAAAACGCCGCGTTCTCGCCGACCTGCTGCGCCGAGAGAACGGCGGTGTTCAAGGCGGTGAGCGAGGGAGAGACGGATTTCCGGGCCATCGCCGTCGCCGGAGGACGGGCCGGAGAAGAGCCTGCCGGCTTCTGCACGCCCTGCGGAGTCTGCCGTCAGGTTCTCGCGGAGTTCGTCAGAAGTGAGGATTTTCCGGTCATCATGGCCGTAAGTCCCGACAATTACAGGATTTCCACTCTCGCCGGGCTTCTTCCCGGATCCTTCGGCGCGGAGATGATGGAGACAGAAAGCGGGGCGTGACGTCCCCGGACATGACGGAGAGACAGGAAACGGGGCGTGACGTCCCCCGGCACGACGGAGAGACAGGAATGAACTGGCTGATTGCGTCCGACATACATGGTTCCGCGAAATACATGCGAATGCTTCTTGGACGTCTCGGGGAGGAGGGATCCGACCGGATGCTCCTTCTCGGGGATCTCCTCTATCACGGTCCCCGGAACGATCTTCCGGAGGAGTACGCTCCGCGCGAGGTCATCGACCTGCTGAACGGGGTGAAGGAGCGCCTCCTGTGCGTCAGGGGAAACTGTGAGGCGGAGGTGGACCAGATGGTGCTGGAAATTCCGGTGATGGCGGATTACGCCCTCCTCGCGGACGGGGAGAGGATGATCTACGTGACCCACGGCCACCTGGCGTCGGAGCAGTCGCCGCCGCCCCTGAAGCGGGGCGACATCCTTCTCGCGGGACACACGCATGTCCCGAAATGCGCCGATCACGGCAGCTTCATCTATATGAATCCGGGCTCCGTGGCGATACCGAAGGAAGACAGTCCGCGGAGCTACATGACCTACGACGGGGAGACGTTCCTCTGGAAAAGGCTGGAGGACGGATCCGTCTTTATGAAATACCCGGGACAGACACCGTAAGAGTCTGGCTGATAAGGGGAGCAGATAAAAAGGGGAGATTTGCATGAAGTACTGCAATTACTGCGGGATGAAGCTCAGGGATGAATCCCGGTTCTGCTATCGGTGCGGAAAGCCCTGCGCGGACAGGGCGGCGTCCGCCCCGGAGAGGCCGGAGCTCACCGCGGAAGACGGGACGCCCGACGCGCCGGAACCGGCGTATGCCGGCGGAGCGGATCCGGAGGCGCCCGGCGCGCCGGCATACGAAAATTCCACCGGGGAGACCCCGGAGGAATTCACCGCGAAGGATGCGGCGTTCCCGGAAGGGACGGATCCGGAGGCGGCCGATGCCCAGACCCCGGAGATAATGCCGGGGCCGGAGCCGGAACGGGATCAGGACGCGGCACCGGAGGCATCCGGCGCGGCGGAACGGTTCCTTCGGGAGGATACGGAGGAGGAACCGGACCCGGAGGAGGCGGCTGATACGGAGAGCGAAACCGATGAAGCCATCGACGCGGTGGATCCGGAGGATCTCGATGAGGAAGACGCTCCGTCGGAGCCTCGCAGAAGGCGGGCGCTGGTCTACTCTTATGACGAGGAAGACGACGGGGCGGACTTTGACGACGAAGACGCCGGAGCGGACTTTGACGAGGAAGACGACGGGGATTACGACGACTTCGGGGAGGAAGGGCCGGAGGCGGCCGCCCGGAGGAAAAAGCGCGGAAAGCTGCGGATCGTGCTCCTTCTGCTGATCGCGGCGGCTCTGGCGGCCTACGCCGTGTGGTCGCCGGCCAGACGGACCTTTATGTACGCCCATGCGGGAAATGCGGACAGGGCCGTCGAGGTCTACCGGTCCGAGGTGTTCCCGAATCCCGTCGAGAAGACGGTGCTGTCGCTGCTGGCCCCTCCGGGAATCGATTCGGTCTTTGACGCCTACAACAGGAGCGATATCCACTTTGAGGACGCCGCGGGGAGAATCAGGACTCTCGGCCAGGTGGGAAACGCCTCGGGAACCGCGGAGAGGAAGCTCAATCAGCTGGAGACGCTCTACAATTCCAAGGTGTCCTTCCTGACAGGAGAGAAGGCCCGGGAGAGCGGCGATTACAGAGCGGCCATGCAGGCCTACCGCAAGGTCGTGAAGGAGGATAAGAATTTCACGGCGGCGTCGGAGCTCGCCGACGCCTCGGAGGAGGCCTACGTGAAAGGAATTCTGGAGCAGGTGTCCGCGCCGGCCTCGAATGAGGAATACGAGGCGGCCATCGCGCTCCTGGAGGACGCGCAGGAGGCGCTCCCCGACAACCGGGAGATCGCCGACGCCCTCTCGGGGATCCGGCAGAAATACGCCGCCAGCCTCCGGAGCAGCGCGATGTCG
>CACYDL010000132.1 GCA_902773195.1 uncultured Lachnospiraceae bacterium | reverse complement strand
CCTGTCCGCAAGCGCCTCCTCGAGAGGCTTCTGTGCCCTGAGGGCCGTGTCCGCCGAGGCGGCGGCCAGCGTCGAGATCTTCCCGGCGAAGTCATCTTCCTCCGCCTGGGCGGCGAGGTCCTTTTTGCCGAACAGCTCCGCGCGGGTCGGAATCGTCTTTGAGAGATACGCGGCGGACACCGTGTCGCTGCTCCAGTCGGATTTCAGCGGATCGAGGAGATAGGCGGCGACGACGCAGTCAAACAGCCTGTCCGTGTCCGGGACAGGCACCAGGCGCTGCAGCCGCTTCGCGTTCATGCAGGAGATCCCGGTCTCCGATGCCAGAAGCGCCCGAAGGGCTCCGGTCAGCGCCTCGCCGGAGATCCGGCCGCCGCATACGGCCGTGCAGAGCACTCCGTCATACGCCAGGCCGATCCCGTAGAGTCTCAGGTTTTCTTCGATGACCGACAGGCCGGCGCGGCCCGCCTCGATCGCCTCCCTGACGGCTTTTTCCAGGGCGGCGGCGTCCTCCAGGCGGATCACCTCCGCGTCGGGCACGGCCTTCTCTTCGGCGGGGGCTTCGAACCGGCCGAGGAGGCTTCGGAATCCCAGTCTCTTGAAGTCCTCGTAGGCGGCTTCGGTGTAGATGTTTCCCAGCCTGAACGCCTCCCGGTCAAACCGGACCGGCGCGTCTTTGCGGATCGTCACGAGCTCCAGGCTCAGCAGCAGATCGTCGTAGTGATCCCGCATGGCCTCCATCGCCTTCCGGGGCTTGATCTCCTCCACATGCTCCCTCGCGTTCCCGATGGAGCCGTAGGCAGTCATGATCTTTTCCGCCGTCTTCGGCCCGACGCCCGGCAGACCGGGGACGTTGTCCGAGCTGTCGCCCATCAGGGCCTTGAGCTCGATGAACTTCAGCGGGTCGACGCCGTAGACCTCCCTGACCCTCTCCGGATCATAGCGTTCGTAGGTGGTCTGGCCGCCCTTCGTGTGCGGGATCACGATCTCCGTCCGGTCCGAGGCGATCTGGAGAAGATCCCGGTCTCCCGAGATCAGGGCGACGTTCATCCCCTCCTTCTCGGCCTGGGCCGCCAACGTTCCCAGCACGTCGTCGGCCTCCCAGCCCTCGGCGGAGATCACCGGGATGTCCATATCCCGCAGAATCTGCTTCATCAGCGGGACCTGCTCGCGGAATTCGTCGGGAGCGGCGCTCCGGTTGCCCTTGTACTCCGGATACAGCTTATGCCGGAAGGTCGGCTGCGGGAGATCGAACGCCACCGCCAGGCAATCGGGCTTCTCCTCCTCCACCGCTTTCCCGAGAATCGCCAGAAAACCGTAGATGGCGTTGGTATGTGTGCCGTCGGGCCCGGTCATCGAGATCGGCATGCCGAAAAAAGCCCGGAACAGTATGCTGTGTCCGTCGATCAGCAGAAGCTTTTCACCCATGATTCAAAACCTCCTTGAGGCGGCCTCTCCCCGTCAGAGCGGGAGATACGAGATGAGCCGGTTGATCAGGTCCGTGAGCCACGGCACCAGGAACGGGAACATGATGCGGATAAACACGGCGGTGAGTGTCAGGGACAGAATCACCACCACCGCCCAGAGAGCCGCGCCGACCATCCGGTGGCGCCGCAGCCGCAGCTCGCTCCGCCGGATTTTCTCCTCCATCAGCTCATTGATATCAAGCCCGCCGTTTCTGTCGCGGTCCATGTAGTCGAGGGCATAGGAAATCAGATACGCGGTCTTAAGCTCCTCGTAGCACGTCCTGCATGTGCGGACATGGGCCAGCAGGGAGGCAAGCTCCCTGTCGTTGAGGCTGTCCTCCGCGAATTCCCCGGCCATTTTCTGTGCCTGCCGGCAGTCCAGTTTCATAACCTGCCTCCCTGCTGTCCCTCCGTCGGAACGCCGTTTCCTCCGGCTGTCCTAAAAAAGGGCACAGCCAGCTGCTGTGCCCTTTCCCGTGACATGTCTGTGTGGATCAGATCTGCGGGCCTGCCGGAACAAGCGCCTTGCCCGCTTCATTTCCTTCGTACTTCACGAAGTTCTTGACGAATCTCTGGGCGAGGTCCTTCGCCTTCTCATCCCACTCGGAGGCGGAGGCGTAGGTGTCGCGCGGATCCAGGATGCCGGAATCGACGCCCGGAAGCTCCGTCGGAACCTCGAAGTTGAAGTACGGAATCTTCTTGGTCGGAGCCTTGAGAACGTCGCCGTTCAGGATCGCGTCGATGATGCCGCGGGTATCCTTGATAGAGATTCTCTTGCCGGTTCCGTTCCAGCCGGTGTTGACCAGATAGGCCTTCGCTCCGCTCTTCTCCATCTTTCTGACAAGCTCGTCCGCGTACTTCGTCGGATGAAGCTCGAGGAACGCCTGGCCGAAGCAGGCCGAGAAGGTCGGGGTCGGCTCCGTGATGCCGCGCTCCGTGCCGGCAAGCTTTGCCGTGAAGCCGCTCAGGAAGTAGTACTTCGTCTGCTCCGGCGTGAGGATGGAGACCGGCGGAAGGACTCCGAACGCATCCGCGGAAAGGAAGATGACGTTCTCGGCGTCCGGGCCGGCGGAAACCGGATTGACGTTCTTGACGATCTTTTCAATGTGGTCGATCGGATAGGACACGCGCGTGTTCTCCGTGACGCTCTTGTCGGCGAAGTCGATCTTGCCTTCCGCGTCGACGGTGACGTTCTCGAGCAGGGCGTTGCGCTTGATCGCGTTGTAGATATCCGGCTCGGATTCCTTATCGAGGTTG
>CACYDL010000131.1 GCA_902773195.1 uncultured Lachnospiraceae bacterium | reverse complement strand
ATCCGGTTCCGTCGTAATCCTCGTGATGATACCTCACCGAGTCCAGAACCAGATCGCTGTAGCCCCGCCCCTTCAGGATCTCATAGGAGAGCATCGGGTGCATCCTGACGTATTTCATCTCCTCGACGACGAGAGGACTCTCGATCTTCTCGTTGCCGTAGAGGTAATTGGCCAGCTGGAGCTTGCCGATGTCGTGGAGGAGTCCCGCGAGCTTGAACTGGTAGACCACTCGTTCCTCCAGCCCGAGCTCCCGCGACAGGTCTCTGACAAGGCAGCTGACGTAGATGCCGTGGGAGAGCTCCTCCGTTAGATTATAATTGACGATAACACCCATTATGACCGTTCACTTTCGTCTGTCAAGCCACGTCTTCACATCCTTCGGGCTGACGTCCCGTTCGATTCTTCCGTCCGGATAGACGTACTTGGTGGAGGCTCCTGCGCCGAAGGCATAGATCGACTGCACTTCCTCCATGATAATCATGTTGTAGAGGCCTTCCCTGCCCGCCCGGGCAAACCCGGTATTCTCGAGATTTCCCTTCATGTTTTTCTGGCGGTACAGGTAGTACGGCCGCATATCCATGGAGGCGGCCGCCTCTGCGGCGCGGTCCATGAGGCGGTCCGAGTTCTCGAAGATCAGGCCTCCGAAGGACCCTCTGTCGGCGTTTGCGTCGATCTCACGGTCCTCCCGGATCGTCTTCCTCAGCCGGGACGCTCTCTTGACCGCCAGGGAGTGGACCGTCAGGGAATCGGGGTCAAGCTCCCTGATGCCCTGAAGAGTCGCCGCCACTTCCCGCTCTCCCTCTCCCGGAAGGCCGAGGATCATGTCCATGTTGATGTTGTCGAAGCCCGCCTCCCGGGCGAGCCCGAAGGCGCGCACGGTGTCCTCCGCCGTGTGGCGCCGCCCGATCAGCTCCAGTGTGCTGTCGTTCATGGTCTGGGGGTTGACGGAGATCCTGGTCACCCCGTGCTTTTTGAGAATGCCGAGACGCTCCGCGGTGATGGAGTCCGGTCTTCCGGCCTCCACGGTGTACTCCAGAACGCCGCTCATGTCCCAGATACCGCTCACCGATCCCAGGAGCCTGTCCAGCTGATCCGCCTCCAGCGACGTGGGCGTGCCTCCGCCGATATAGACCGTCACGGGGCCTCTCCGCCCCTCCCGGCGGTACAGCTCCGCCGCCTTTTCCCTCATCTCGCGGATCAGGGCGTCCAGATATTCATCGATCCGTCCGGCCCACAGGGAGACGGGGCTCGACGAAAAGGTGCAGTAGAGGCAGATGGACGGGCAGAAGGGAATGTTGATATAGAGGCTGAACGTGTCTTCCCCGAGCGGTATCCGGCTCAGAAGCGCCCGCTCCCGCTCCGCGATCCGCAGTGCCAGATCCGCCTTCTTCTCCGAGACAAGGCAGTCATCCTCCAGATGCCGCAGGATCTCCTGCCGGCTCTTTCCTTCGGAGAGCATCGCCATGGGGATTTTCGTCGGGCGTATGCCGGAGAGTATCCCCCAGGGCAGCGAAATTCCCGTGTAGGCTGAGAGCATCCCGTAGAGCTCCCGCTTGATCCGGTCCTTCGCCTCCCTGCGGTCCGTGTAATCCGGTATCTCCGCCTCGATGAGAAGGTCCCGGGGAGCGATGCACTTCTCGGCGTCGTCCCGGGTGTATATGACGACCTCGTCCTCGGGGAAGAAGCTCTTCACCAGGGAATGGACGTCGTACAGAAAGTCATGTCTGTCCAGACAGATCCCAATATTCACGTCAGTATCCTTCGATGATTCGTTCACGTCCGATGGTGGTCTGCGGTCCGTGGCCCGGGAAGACGGCCGTGTCCTCCGGCAGGGAGGTGAGGATCCGTTCCAGCGAGTCCGCCATCTCCCGGGGAGATCCGGTTGGAAGATCCGTCCTGCCGCAGCCGGAGAAAAAGAGGGTATCCCCGGAAAACAGCATTCCGTCCTCCGGAAAATAATAGCACACGCTCCCGGCGGTGTGCCCGGGCGTGCGGAGAACCTTCACGGGCCCGCCCAGGAGCTCCGGCTCATCCCCTTCCCTCAGCCAGACGTCGGGCGAGATCCGGCATTCTCCCTCGTAGAAGCCGGAATTCAGCCGGTCGTCCTCGACCATCGGCCTCTCCTCCTCGGAGATATACACCCGTCCGGAGGGAAAGGCCTCCGCGAGTTCGTTCACCCCCAGGATGTGATCGAAATGGGCGTGGGTCAGGAGGACGGAGACGTCCGTCGCGCCGCGCTCCTTCAGCAGACGCGCGATCCCGGCCCCGTCATCCCCCGGATCGACGGCCACCGCCTCTCCGGGACGTCCCTCTCTTCGCACGATATAGCAGTTTGTACGGAGCATTCCCACGGGAACGCACTCCACGAGGAGGGCGCCTCCTCTCTCATCACAGTTCTTCATCCGGTTTTTCTCTCTATATCCAGCACGTCCGGCACCGCCCGCAGCTGGTTGATCAGGCCGTTCAGCTCGTCGACGGAATGGACCGCGAAGCTGAGCTCCATCGTGGCGGTTCCCTGTTTGCTGGTCCTGACGTTCATCTGTCCGATGTCAATCTTTCTCTCGGTGAAGATCCTCGAGATATCGACCAGAAGGCCGGTCCTGTTGGAGGCGAACACGTTGATCTCCGCCGCGTACGTCCCGGCGTCCTTCTCGTCCTCGGGAACGCTCCACTCGGCGTCGATCAGACGCACCCGGTCGATCTCGGCCATATTGATGATGTTGACGCAGTCGGTTCTGTGCACCGTGACGCCCCTGCCTCTGGTGACGTAGCCGACGATCTCGTCCCCCGGGATCGGGCTGCAGCACTTGGCGAAATGCACCGCCACGTCGTGGATGCCCCTGACGATGATGCCGCCCCTGCCCTCGCGCCGTCCCAGGGAGATCTTCTCCCGGTTCTCCGTCGCGGCGAGCATGACCTCCTCGTCGGTGACCTTCTTCCTGTGATCCTTGTCGTAGAGATCGATGAGCTTGTTGACGACCTGGCCTTCCTTCAGGCCTCCGTGTCCGACCGCGGCCAGCACGGAATCCCAGTCCCGGAATCCGTACTTCCTGAGTACGCCCTCCTGGTATTCCGGCTTCAGGATATCGGCGGGGGATACGCCCTTCGTCCGGGCGTACTGGTTCAGCAGCTCCTTTCCCCGCTCGATGTTGTCGGTCTTGAGCTCGTTGCGGAACCACTGGTTGATCTTGTTCCGCGCCTGGGTGCTCTTGACGATCTTCAGCCAGTCGCGGCTCGGTCCCTTGGAATTCTGGGACGTGATGATCTCAACGCGGTCGCCGTTCTTCAGGACATAGTCGACCGGGACCAGCTTGCCGTTGACGCGGGCGCCGATCATCCGGTTTCCGACCGCCGAGTGAACGCTGTAGGCGAAGTCGATGGTGCAGGAGCCGTTGGGCAGCGTCTTGACGTCCCCCTGGGGCGAAAAGCAGTAGACGCTCTCGGAGAAGAGGTCCAGGTCGGATTTCAGCAGGGACATGAACTCCTTGTTGTCCGAGGAGTCCTGCTGCCACTCGAGGATCTGCCTGAGCCAGGTCAGCTTCTCCTCCTCCTGATTCCCGGTCACGCTCCTGCCGCTGGAGGCCTCCTTGTATTTCCAGTGCGCCGCGATACCGTATTCGGCGACGCGGTGCATCTCGAAGGTGCGGATCTGTATCTCAAAGGGCGTTCCGTCCTTCCCGATCACGGTGGTGTGCAGAGACTGGTACATGTTCTGCTTCGGCATCGCGATGTAATCCTTGAATCTCCCGGGAATCGGCTTAAATAGCTCGTGCATCAGACCGAGAACCGCGTAGCAGTCCCCGACGGTATCCACGATGACGCGGATCGCGAAGAGATCGTAGATCTGGTCCATGGTCTTGTCCTGGTTCACCATCTTCTTGTAGATGGAGAAATTGTGCTTGACCCGTCCGGTGATCTCGGCCCGGATTCCCGCCTCGTCGAGAGTCTTCCTGACCTCGTCCGCGATCTCGTGGACGAACTCCTCCCTCTGGATCTTGCGCTGATCCATCTGCTCGCACAGATCCCTGTAGACGTCCGGCTTCCAGTAGCGGAGGGCGAGATCGTCGAGTTCCACCTTGATCCTGGAAATACCGAGCCTCTGGGCGATCGGGGCGTAGATATCCATGGTCTCGCACGCCTTCTCGACCTGCTTCTCGGGACGGACGTACTCCAGCGTCCTCATGTTGTGCAGGCGGTCGGCCAGCTTTATGATGATCACGCGGATGTCCTTCGCCATGGCGAGGAACATCTTCCGCAGATTCTCTGCCTGAATCTCGACCTTTTCGACCTTGTAGTCGACCTGGCCCAGCTTTGTGACGCCGTCCACGAGAAGCGCGACGTCGTCGCCGAATTCTCTCCGGATATCGTCCACCGTGGCGTCGGTGTCCTCCACGACGTCGTGCAGGATGCCCGCGGCGATCGTCTCCTTGTCCATCTCGAGATCCGCCAGGATGATGCCGACGCAGAGAGGATGGATGATGTACGGTTCCCCCGACTTTCTCAGCTGGCCCTGATGGGCGTCGTCCGCGGCGTGATAGGCCTTCTCGATCATGGTGAGGTCATCGGACGGGTGATAGCGGAGCACCCGTCTCCTGAGCTCCTCGAAGAGATCGGAGGGCGACGTGAAATCAGCCGGAGTGCTGAGGGCAGCCTCCGGTTTTGACGTTACCGCGTGCAGATCCGGCGATAATCCGATCTGGCCGCTGTTCTGTTGCAGAGAAGCATTTTCCATACGCACGTCTTTCCTGATGAGTCAGCAGATCCTGCCGGCGGGGCGCTCCCTCACCGGGAGCGGCCCCGTCCGGTCCATTTATTTGCCGTCGTAGCAGATGACGCTCTCGACGTCATATTTTTTCAGCTTCTCTCTCCCGTTGAGTCCCGCCAGCTCCATGAGGAAGACCATCTTGACGACTTCGCCGCCGAGCTCGCTGATCAGCTCTCCGGCCGCTTCCACGGTTCCGCCCGTGGCGATCAGGTCGTCGATCACGACGATTCTCTCTCCGGGCGTGATCGCGTCCTTGTGAAGCTCGATGGTCGCCTGGCCGTACTCGAGATCATAGGTCTTGGAGACGGTCTCGCAGGGCAGCTTTCCGGCCTTGCGGACCAGGACAAACGGCTTGTGAAGGTTATAGGCGATGGGCATGCCGAAGATAAAGCCGCGCGACTCCAGTCCGGCGATCTTGTCGAACTCGATGCCCTTCAGCTTCTCCTGCATCGCGTCGATCGCCATCTTCAGGCCGTCGGCGTCCTGAAGAACGGACGTCACGTCGCGGAAAATAATCCCCTTCTCCGGGAAGTCCGGAATGGACCTCACATAATCCTCAACTTTTTCTCTGATCATAGTTTTCTCCTTTTGGGCCCTGTACTCTTCGCTTCGGTTTTGCCGGCGCCGCGCAAAACACCCCTTGTCCGCGGCGTATCTTTTATGTTAGCACGAATTTCGGGCGAATTAAAGACAAATGTTTCATTCGCCGCCTCGCCTCCCGGGGCCGCAGCGCGGTCAAAGGGCCGGGCTTCTTCGCTTCTCTCAGCGGAAATGCGTGATCACAAGCTGTATTCTCCGCTGTCCCATAAAGTCGTTGATCTGCGGCTCATAGGCGATCATGAGCTCCGGACACTCCGCGATCCGGGCGGCCAGAGCGTCGACGTCGCGGAAGCAGACGGCGTCCAGCTCGGGCCCCGTCGTGTCCGCCTGGAAGCCCGGCCTGTCGGCGTCGGCGTCCCCCGGCGCGGCCATGGCCCTGACCCGCATCTTCAGCAGGTTGTGCTTCGTCCCGAACAGCCGCACATGGTCGCAGAAGACGTGCTTCTGGGCGAAGAGCGGCTTCTCGTTTCCCTTACCGAAGGGCTCCAGCAGCTCCAGCTGGCGGATCAGCTCCTCCGAGACGTAGCTGACGGGCATCGGCACGTCGATTCTGACCTTCGGGATCAGGTCCTCCTCGGTGAGGCGGCAGTTCTCGTTGATCCGTCTCCGGAATTCCCCGATGTTTTCCTCATCAAGCGACAGTCCGGCGGCCATGGGATGACCTCCGAAGCGGAGCAGCAGGCCGCTCACCTTCTGGAGCTCCTCGAACATGGAATAGGCCTCAATCGACCTGCCCGAGCCCTTGGCGCAGTTCTCTCCCCTGGTCAGGATGAAGACCGGTCTGGAATACTTCTCCCGTATTCTTCCCGCGATAATCCCGGCTACGCTCTCGTGCACGTCGGGCAGGAACACCGCCAGGACTCTGTCCTTCTCCAGCCCTTCCCGGCCGATGGCTTCGACGGCTTCCCGGACGCCCGTCTCCGTCATCGCCTTTCTGCTGTCATTCAGCTGGCGGAGCTCCGCCGCGTACCGCGAGGCGGCGGAGCGGTTCTCGCTCTCGAGGAGGGCCAGTCCCTTCATCGCGGTGTTGAGACGGCCGCTGGCGTTGAGACAGGGCCCGAGGACAAAGCCGATGCCGTAGGTGTTGAGCCCCTGGAGATTGAGTCCGCACTCGTCTGCCAGCGCCTGCAGGCCGATGTTGTCCGTCTTTCTGAGTCTTTTCAGGCCCTCGCGGACCAGGATGCGGTTCTCGCCGCGCATGTCCATGATGTCGCCCACCGTGGCGAAGGCAGCGTACTGGATCAGTTCCGAGTCAGGATCCCCTCCCATAGCGCGGATCAGCTTCCAGGCCACCGCGCCTCCGCAGAGATCCTTGTTGTCGGAGACGTCGTCCGGCCGCTTCGGGTCCACGACGGCGTCCGCCGGGGGAAGGTCGATCACCTCGTGGTGATCGGTGATGATCACCGTCATCCCCAGATCCTTCGCCTTCCTGACAGCCTCCGCGGCGGCGACTCCGTTGTCGCAGGTCACAATTGTGTCGATCCCGTCGGCGGCCGCCTCGTCGATCATGTTCTCATTGATCCCGTATCCGTCCGCGACGCGGTTCGGTATCCGGATGTCCGCCGTTCCGCCCAGCTCCGTGATGCCCCTTTTCAGAATATAGGAGGCCATGATGCCGTCGATATCGTAATCCCCGACGATCCGGATCCTCTTCTTCCCGCGGATCTTCTCCCCGAGAATCGCGGCAGCGGCGTCCATATCCTTCAGCGCGAAGGGATCCCTGAGCCGCTCGGGGCCTCCGTTGAGATACTCGTCGATCGCCTCGTCCCCGACGACGTCCCTGTTCCGTATCACTCTCGCTACGACGGGATCAATGCCGAATTTCCGGCCGATGGCTTCAAAATCGGCTTTTTTCGCCATTACTGTCCATTTTTCCATAGCACGCTCCGTGTGATACGCAAGAAAGCCATGCATCGCATGGCTTTCCGCGGTTATCCTTTCAGGGATCAACCCTTCTTAACTTTCTTCTTGCGGATGACGTTGGGATTGCCGGAGGACCTGACGGCCTGGGAGGCTCCGGACGCCGCCTCGGCGGTTCCTGTCCCGGCGGCTTCCGCCGCTTTGGCCGCCCTGGCGGCCTTCCGCTGATACTCCTTCGCGTCCTTGCCGAAATGTGTTCTCATCCAGAACCAGAGCGGACCGCTCAGGAAGACGGACGAGCAGGCGCCGGCGACGATACCGACCATCATCGGAAGCGTGAACTCCTTGATGGAGGAGACGCCCATGATGTAGAGCACCAGGATCGAGGCAAAGGTGGTCAGGTTCGTGAAGATGCTTCTGGTCAGAGTCATGTTGACCGCGGCGTTGACCGCGCCCCGGAGATCTCCGGACTTCTGGTACTCGGGAAGCATCTCGCGGATACGGTCGAAGATGACGATGGTCGAGTTGATCGAATAGCCGAGAATCGTCAGCATGACCGCGATGAACGAATTGCCCACCGAGACGCGGATGATCGCGTAGGCCATCAGCGTGATCAGCACGTCGTGGCAGAGCGCGAGAACCGCGGAGGTCGCGAAGCGGATGTCCTTGAAGCGGATGAAGATGTAGAGAAGCATCAGCACGACGGCGAGGAGAACCGCCTGAATCGCGCTCTTCCTCATCTCCTTGCCCACCGTCGCGGAGATGGACTCGGCCGTGATCTTCGACTCCTCCACGCCGAATTCCGAGCTCAGCTTTTCAGCCATATCCTTGCGCTCTTCGACGTTGAGGGTTCTTGTCTTGATGATAACCTCGCTGGAGTTCACAACCTGCTGGAACGTGACGGCCGCGTCTCCCGTAATCTCCGAAATCACCGGCTTGACCTGCTCGTCGAGCTCGGCAAGGGTAAAGCTCCTGTCAAAATCAACCGTCGTGGAGGTTCCGCCCAGGAACTCAAGGCTGAAGTTCAGGGCTCTCTGACCCTTCGCGCCGTGGAAAATCATCGTGCCGAAGCCGACGATGAGAATGAGCGCGGCGACGCAGAGGTACTTCGTCCAGTTCCTGATGAAATCAATCTTCGTAAACTTCTTCTCCCTCGCCCAGAGCTTCTCGCTGCGGACGCCGAGGGAGTAGACCGCGTTGATCAGAAGCCGCGTGATGACGAGAGCCGTGACCATGGACAGCGCGACGCCGAGCGCCAGCGTCATGGCGAAGCCCTTGATCGTGCCGGTGCCGAGAAGGCCGAGGACGGCCGCGGCGATCAGCGTGGTGATGTTGCCGTCGAGAATGGCGGACATCGCCTTGCTGAAGCTGGCCCGGATGGCTCCGTGTACAGAATTGCCGGCGGCGAGCTCCTCCTGCAGTCTGGAGAAGATGATGACGTTGGCGTCGACCGCCATACCGATACTCAGGATGATACCGGCGATCCCCGGAAGGGTAAGCGTCAGGTCAAAGGCGTTGAGCAGCACGAGCATCATCGCCACGTAGAGAATCAGGGAGAGGGATGCCACGGCGCCCGGAAGCAGGTAAACGGCGATCATGATCACGATGATCAGAAGGATGCCGACGGCTCCGCCGATCAGGGAAGTCCGGATGGCCTCCTGGCCGAGCTGGGCACCGACCACGTTGGAGCGGATTTCGTTCAGGACGAGCTTCAGACCGCCGATGCGGATGAAGGAAGCGAGCTGCTTCGCCTCGTCGATATCGCCCATCCCCTCGATGATGGCCTTGCCGTCCGTGATCGCCGCGTTGACCCGCGGCACGGAGACGAAGGAACCGTCGTAATAGATACCGATGGACTGTCCGGCCGAGTAGGCCTTCGTCGTCGCCTCGGCGAACTTCTTCGTGCCCTCGCCCGTGAAGGAAAGGGAGACGACCGGCTTGTTGTTCTTCGTGGTGCTGTCCGTCTGGAAAACGCCCTGGGCGTCCGCCACGTCGGAGCCGACGCAGACGATGGATCCGTCCTTCTCCAGCTCCTCAATCGTTCTGGACAGGACGTACTGGCCGGAGGCGTTGTCGTAGGTATAGTTGTCCGATCCGTCAGAACCGGTCTGGGCTATGAAATAGAGGGAACCCGGCGTGCCGAGCTCGGCGAGAATCTTGTTCGCGTCCGTCACGCCCGGAATCTCGACGTTGATGCGGTTGAGACCTTCCTTGTAGACGTTGGCCTCGGTGGAATACTGGTCGACACGCTTCTGGAGCTTGGCCACGGTGTCGTCCATGTCGTCCGCCGCCGGCGCCGCCTCGTCCGCCTCGTATGTGATGGAAACGCCCCCGGACAGATCCAGGCCGGTCTTAATGTTTCTCATGGCGCCGGTACCGCCTCTGCCCCAGCCCTTAAGTGCTGTGAATACCATGAGCACCGTGAAGGCGATCATGACTGCGAGCGTGATGATTCCGTTCCTCTTTTTCATGATTCTTTTATCTCCTTGTTTCTCCTCAGATAATGACATTCCCTGTTCCGCCGGGCGTCAGGAGCTCAGCGCGGCCTTGATCATGACGGCGCACTCGACCCGCTTTCGCTCCAGCGCGCAGCCGATCCCGTACACGTCGTTGATCCTTCCGGTAAAGTTGTAGGAATTGGCGAGACATCCGCCGCTGCAGTAGAACCTGGCGAAGCAGCTTCTGCACGCCTCTTTCGAATAGACGTTTACCTTCTTGAACTCCGTCACAAGACCGTTGTTCACGATCCCGTCGCTGACATTCCCGAGCAGGAAGTCCTCCATCCCGACAAACTGGTGACACGGGTAGAAGTCTCCCCAGGGCGTGACGGCCAGATATTCCGTCCCGCTGCCGCACCCGGACAGTCTCTTGTAGACACAGGGGCCACCCGTTAAATCTATCATAAAATGAAAGAAATTAAAACCTTTTCCTTCTTTTTCTCTGCGGATCATTTCCCGCGCGAGAATATCGTATTGGCGCTCCAGGACCGGGATGTCCTCCTCCCGCAGGGAATAGGGAGCCTCCTTCGGCGCCACCACGGGCTCCACCGAGATCTGGTCGAAGCCGAGATCCGCCAGATGGAGCACGTCCGCCGCGAAATCCGTATTCCAGCGGGTGTAGGTCCCCCTCACGTAGTACTTCAGTCCCAGACGGCGTCTCTGCTCCGCAAACTTCAGGAATTTCGGAAGGATCACGTCATAGCTTCCCGCTCCCTTCCGGAAGGGACGCATCCGGTCGTGGACCTCCTTCCTCCCGTCGATGGACAGAACGACGTTGTCCATCTCCCGGTTGCAGAACTCCATGACCTCGTCGTCGAGGAGCACGCCGTTGGTGGTGAGGGTGAAGCGGAAATTCTTACCGTTCTCCTGCTCGATGCTTCGGCCGTAGGCGACCAGCTTTTTGACGGTCTCCCAGTTCATGAGAGGTTCGCCGCCGAAGAAGTCCACCTCCAGGTTCCTCCTCGCGCCGGAGTTCTTCACCAGGAAGTCGAGGGCCTTCTTCCCCGTCTCAAAGGACATCAGGGCGCGCCTTCCGTGGTACTCTCCCTCCTCCGCGAAGCAGTAGCGGCAGGCGAGATTGCAGTCGTGGGCGACATGCAGGCACAGCGCCTTGACGACCGTCGGCCTCCTGGAGAAGGCCTCCACCGAGGGGGCGTAGGGCTCCTCCGAGAAGAGGGCGCCCGCCTCCTTCAGCTCCCGGATTTCCCCGAGCGCCTCGGCGGCCTCCTCCCGGCTCCTGTACTTTTCCGCCAGTTTCTCCAGGACGGTCTCCTCCGGCACCGGTTCTGTCAGCATGGAAAGGGCGTCGTATACGATGTCGTCCACCACGTGCACCGAACCTCCCGGCACGTCCAATACGATATTAAATCCGTTGCTTTTGTACTGATGGATCTGCATAATCCTCCCGGGCAATAAAGAAGCAGCGGCGATGGCCGCTGCCCGATCTTTTCATAATGAAACAGCTGTCCGAAGGCTTCCCCTCCGGACAGCCCGAAGCATCGTTCCGCTTATTTGCGCGACTCGCAGGACTGGTTTCCCACCGTGCAGCTCGTCTTGCACGCGGACTGGCAGGAAGTCTGGCACTCGCCGCATCCGCCCTTCTTGAGAGATTCCTGAAGATTCCTTGTATTAAGAGTCTTTACGTGTTTCATGTTTGTCCTCCATAACGTCTTGCATTTCATGCGGAGTATTATATCATAAGTATTTTTCCCTTACAAGATTAACTCACAAATAAAACCCCGTCTCGTTGCAAATTTCCATGGGATCATGTATGATTTTTCCTGAAAGGAGCTGATAATTTCCATGCCTTCCCTAATTGCAGATCTGGTCGTCATCGTTCTCCTCGTCATCCTGTCCGGCTTCTTCTCCTCCGCGGAAACCGCCCTGACCGCCGTCAGCCGCATCCGCCTGAGGGCTCTGGCCGAGGAAGGAAGCAGGAACGCCCGCGACGCCCTTGCCGTCACGGAGAACAAGGCGAAGATGCTCAGCACGATCCTGATCGGGAACAACCTCGTCAATATCTCCCTCACCGCCTTCACGACCGCCGTGTCGATCCGCCTGTTCGGAAACAAGGCCGTCGGGGTCGCGACCGGGATTCTCACCGCCGCCATCATCATCTTCGGAGAGATCACCCCGAAGACCACGGCCTCGGTCAACCCCGAGAAGATCGCCCTGAGGAGCGCCGGCGTCATCCGGTTCCTGATGGTTCTCTTTACTCCGTTCATCTACGCCGCGGAGAAGATTTCCCGTTTTCTTATCCGTCTCCAGGGCATCGACCCGGACACGAAGATCGCCATGACCGAGCATGAGCTCCGGGCCCTCGTCGAGGTATCCGAGGAGGACGGGGTGATTGAAACCGATGAAAAGAAAATGATCAACAACGTCGTGGACCTGCAGGACACGACCGCGCGGGAGATCATGATTCCCCGCATCGACATGACTTCCGTGCCCGTCACCTCCGGTTACGACGACGTCGTGGAAGTCTTCCGCACGCACCGCTTCACCCGCATGCCCGTCTACGAGGAGGACCCGGACCACGTCATCGGCATTCTCAACGTAAAGGATCTTCTGGTCACGGGACGGGACGCCTTCGATCTCGGGAAGGTGATGCACGAGCCCTATTTCACCTATGAGATGAAGAATATTTCCGATCTCCTGGACGAGATGCAGGAGCACAGCGTCTCCATCGTCATCGTCCTGGACGAATTCGGCAGCGCCTCCGGCATGCTCACCCTGGAGGACGTCCTGGAGGAAATCGTCGGCGACATCCACGACGAGTACATGGGGCGGGACGCCGAGGAGATCACGGAGCTGGCGCCGGGCAGGGAATACACCTGTCTCGGGACGGCCGACATCGACGACATCAACAAGACGACCGGCCTGCGCCTGCATTCCGAGGAGTACGACACCGTCGGCGGCTACGTCATCGAGCATTCGGACGACAAGCTCCCGAAGGTCGGCGAATACGTGGACCTTCCCGACGGCGCCCGGATCGTGGTGGAGGCCGTCAGGAAAAACCGCGTCATGCGGGTCCATCTCTACCTTCCCTCCGGGGAAGACGGAGCGGAAGACGGAAAGGCCTGAGATTCTTCCGGCCGGCGGAAACGCCGCGCCGGCCCATTTGCGGCAGATCGCCGCCTGAGGAGGACGCCATGTATTATCTGATTCAGAATCCTTCTTCCCATTCCTCCGGCACGGACAAGGTGTGGGGCACCGCCCTCGGCATCCTGCGCCGCCGCGGCATTCCCTTCCGGGAATTCACCACCGGGCACCCCGGCCACGCCACGGAGCTGGCCGAAGAGATCACCTCCGGCGACCCGGAGGCCGTGGTGGTGGTCGTCGGGGGCGACGGCACGATCCACGAGGTGCTCAACGGCCTCCGGAATCTCTCCACCGTCACCTTCGGCGTCATTCCGCGCGGGTCGGGAAACGACTTCGCCCGCGGCATGAACATCCCCGTCAGAACAGAAGACGCGGTCCTTTCGATCATCGAAAGAAACCGCGTTGTACGCATGGATATAGGCTGCGTCCGCACGAAAGGCGGGACGGAGCGTTTCGGGGTAAGCGCCGGCATCGGCTTCGACGCGTCCGTGTGCCATGAGGCGCTCGCCTCCCCCATCAAGCAGAAGCTCAACGGCTTCGGGGCCGGGTCGCTGACCTACTCCGTCATCGCCGCGAAGCAGATCGCCCTTTATAAGACCTGCACCGTCAGCATAGAGACGGACGGGGACCGCCGCTTCACATTTCCCGACGTGTATTTCACCGCCGTCATGAACCAGCCCTACGAAGGAGGCGGCTGCAAGATGGTTCCGGGCGCCTCTGCCACGGACGGCATTCTCGACGTCATTCTGGTCAACAGAATCCCGCGGGCGGTGCTGGTGGCGGCTCTGCCACTCACCCGCGTCGGGGGACACACGAAAGTGCCCGGCGTCCATTTCCTGAGATGCAGAAGCCTCGAGATCCGGACCTCCGGAGAACGGCCGATCCATCTGGACGGTGAGTCCGGAGGGCTGGGAGACAGCCTGTCCGTCAGCCTTCTCCCGGAGAAGCTGCAGGTGATTGTCAGTTGAAGCCGTAGAATTTCTGGGACAGCCTGTAGCCGCCGACGGCCACCTCCCTTCCCGCCTTTCCGGGAAGATTGACCGCCCTTCCGAGCATGCTGTGCCGGATGCGGAGATACATGATCAGATCCTTTTTCTTCAGGTATTCCCAGATGTCCTTCTTCTTCTCCAGCGCCTCGGGTGTGTTGATCCGGATCAGAAGAACCGAGGTCACCGTCATGATGATTCCCAGGTAATGGGTCAGGAAATCCGACTGATTGATGTTTTTTACAAGATCCGCCCGGTAGCTGTCGATCATCATCTTCGTGACCAGGATCTGCTGGTCGATGCGGCTCTTCATGACCGCCTCGTTGACGGACTGATCCTCGCGGCCGATGTAATACCGGTAGAGCGGCTCGTCGAGATAATAGAGCGTCTTGACGTACATCATCGGCGTAAACGCGACGAGGTTGTCCACGTAGAAGGTATGCTCCGGGAGCTCCAGCCCGCATTCGCGGAGGAGCGCCGTCCGGTAGATCAGGCTGTGCATCAGCACATACCTGTGCGAATTCAGCGGCTTTTTGATCTCCTCCCAGCGGAAGATGCGGTTCTCGGGGAACGAGCCCTCGTACCGCATGATTCGCTTCTTCTTCGCGCCGACCTTGTCGTAGACGTAGTTGCAGATCATGGCGTCCAGGGTGACCGGTCCCCCTATGACGGTCCTCAGGATCTCCAGGGCCTTCATATAGGCGTCGTAATCGAGCCAGTCGTCGCTGTCACAGACCTTGAAATAGATTCCCTGCGCCTCTCTGATACCGGTGTTGACGGCTCCGCCGTGTCCCTTGTTCTCCTGATGGATCGCCCTGACGATTCCCGGGAACCTCTTCTCGTACTCAAGAGCGACCTCGTAGGTCGAATCCTTCGAGCCGTCGTCAATGACGAGGACCTCCACGTCCTCTCCCCCGACCACCGCGTGGTCAATTGCCTTCTTCATGTACTCCGACGAGTTGTAGCATGGAATCGCAATCGTCAGTATTTTCATCTATCTTTTCCCCTCTTTTTTCCAGGATAGGTAAAACATGCGCCGTGTAGGCGGAAAAAGCAGACGCCACGGGCAACTCCCGCCTCAGGGTCTCCGCTGCCGCGAAGATCCAGTCGTTTCCGGCGCCGGCCTGAGGCTTTACCCGCAGTTCATAAGCGATCATATCCCACTCTATGTGAGAAAACGCGTGCTTCGCCGCTTTGAGCGATTGCACATATAGAGTATCATATCCCTCACGGGCGGCAAATGCAACCGCTTCCTTCCCGGAAATATGCCCTTCGACATTCGGGAACTCATAGAGTCCCGCGAGAAGGCCGCCCTCTTCCCTCTTTCTCACCGCGACGCCCGCCCCGTCGAGGACGATCAGCACCGTCTTCTTCTGCGCGCGCCTCTTCTGCTTCTTTTCGCGCCTCGGGATCCGGTCCGTCAGGCCCGACGAACAGGCGGCGCACATTTCCCTGACCGGGCACGTCCCGCATCCGGGCGCGCCGGCGGGCAGGCAGACCGTTTCGCCCAATTCCATCAGTGCCTGGTTGAAATCGCCGGGGTGAACGTCTCCTTCAGCGCCGCAGCGCTTTACCAGGATCTCCGTCACGTCCTCCTCTGCCCGGCGCCTCACTCCGGGATCCAGCACGTTGTCCCCGTAGCCCGTGAGCCTCGCCCACACCCTCATCACGTTGCCGTCCACCGCGGGAAGCGGCAGGCCGAAGGCGATGGAGCAGACGGCGCCCGCCGTATAGCTTCCGATCCCGGGCAGCGACTTCACTGCTTCGGGGTCTTCGGGAAAGCGGCCTCCGTAATCCCGTGTGATGATCTCCGCCGCCCGCTTCAGGTTGCGGGCCCGGTTGTAGTAGCCCAGCCCCTCCCAGAGCTTGAGCAGTTTATCCTCTTCGCACTCCGCAAGAGCCTCTATGTCCGGAAGCGCCTCCATGAACCTTTTATAATATGAAATCACGGCCTCTATCCGCGTCTGCTGGAGCATGATCTCGGAAACCCACACCCTGTACGGATCCGGGGACTGCCTCCAGGGAAGGACGCGCCGGTTCAAAAGATACCACCCGACGAGCGGCTTTACAAAGCTGTCATTCATCTGTTATACTCCATGTGCCGTTTCCGGGGCTTTCCCGCGGCGGTATCATTCACGACAGGAGCCGTCCGGAACACCGGGCAGCCCCGCAGCGAGGCAGACGATATGAAATCGATCATCTACGATGTAGACGGAACACTCTGGGATTCCTCCGAATATGTAGCCGAGAGCTGGCGCCAGGTACTCCGGGCGCACGACATTCCCTGCGGCTTCCTCACAGCGGAGCGCCTCGGCAGCGAATTCGGCAAGCTTCTCACGGAAATCGCGGATTCTCTCTTTCCTGAGCTTTCCCCTGCCGCTCGCTATGAGCTCGTCGGGGAGTGCTGCGAGAACGAGAACCGCTTCCTTCTGGAGAAGCGTCAGCCGCTCTTTGACGGCGTTTCGGAGACGCTGAAGGCAATCCACGCCCTCGGTATTCCCCAGGTCATTGTCAGCAACAGCCAGAAGGGCTATATCGAGACCCTGATCAGGATCCACGGACTCGAATCCTGCGTGGAGGGCTACCTCCAGGCGGGGGACACCGGTCTCCCCAAAAATGAAAACATCCGGATCGCCCGGGACAGATGGCAGCTGCCCGATCCGGTCTACGTGGGGGATACCCGCGGCGACGCCGACGCCGCGCGCAAGGCGGGAGTGCCCTTTGTCTACGCGGCCTACGGCTTCGGCGAGGCGGACGATCCGGATTACGTCATACATTCCATCCGGGATCTGATCCCCCTGGTCAAAGAGTTGGCGGTTCCGTAAGCCGCCCTGTTTTCTGCATACAGGCGTTTTTCCGCGAAGAAGCCGTTTCTTCCGTAAAATAGCCGGGGCAGTTCCTTTGCCCCGGCTTTTCTCTTATTTCAGATCACGATGACCGGCGTGTCGTACTCCACCAGTTCGTAGAGCGTCTGCGCGGCGCTGTAGGGCATGTTGACGCAGCCGTGGGATCCGGAGTAGAGATAGATGTCGCCTCCGAAGCTGCTTCTCCACGAGGCGTCGTGCAGGCCGCAGCCCTCGTAGAACCGCATCCAGTAATTGACGAAGGACTCATAGGAGGGCTGTCCCGTGGCAGGATTGATCTCGCCCCTGAGGGTCCTGGACGTATCCTTCTCGATGATCGAGAAGACGCCGGTCGGCGTCCTCCTCGAGGGATCGGACTGAAGCCCCGTCACACAGGAGGAATCAAAGACCAGAGCCCCTCCGCTGTAGTAGTAGACGTGCTGGTTGTAGATGTCCACCTCGACGTAGGTGCTGAAGCTGCCGTAGGGCTGCCGGCTGAGGGAGTAATACGGCTCCCTTGTGGCGGAGGTCCTGGAGAGCAGGATGTTGTAGAGTTCCTCCGCCTCTGCCCCCTGATCGACCAGGTAACCCCGGCTCTCGGTCGGGATCTCGATGTCGCCCCTGTTCGTGGAATGGAACGTCACCGAGTCGTAGGTCTTGTCGTAGGATGCGGCGATACCCTTCACAAAGTCGGCGCACTTCTGCTGAACGACGTCCGTATTGAAATAGTAGTAATTGGGATCGTCATCCCGCACGGAGAGCCACTCCCAGGTGGTATTTCTGTCGAGGCTCACCTGGGTTCCGTCGTACATATTGTAGGTGACGGCCACGTCGAGATACGTGTTGAGGTCATTTACCTGTAGGTTGAGATCCGGGTCGTCCGACCGGACCTGCGCGGTGAGATAGGCGCCCTCGATCTGAGAGATGTCCACGGAAGTCTGCCCCGTCTCCACCGCCTCCTTCAGAACCGGCATGACGACCTCCTTGCGGATGGTGTTGCCGTCGACCTCAGGAACGATGACGAGCTTCTTCTCGTCGCTCATCTTCATGAACGCGTCCTGCGGAGCAATGACTTCCTCCCCGGAAAATTCCGGCAGCGACGACACCGCGCCGTCCAGCTTCTCCGGATCGTAGGAATAGGCCTCTCCCACCGTGTAGGACGATGACACGCCGAAACGGCCCATGATCCACTCATAAGGGTTCTGCGTTGTCATGAGCTTCGAGATGCCTCTGTCCGAATTGTAGACAAAGCCGATGTCCTCCGCCT
The DNA here is from genome assembly GCA_902773195.1 of uncultured Lachnospiraceae bacterium. The sequence continues at coordinate 1,045 of CACYDL010000131.1, read as the reverse complement.
CAAGGGTCTCCGACCTGCCCCCCTTGAACGTAAGGGTCAGGCTGTAATCCTCGACGCGGTTCTTTATCACGGCCTCCACGTCCTCGGCTCGCATTCCTCCGGCGTCAATCCCGTTGATATAGGTTCCTTCAATAAACGTGTCCCTGTAGCGCTCCGCGTACACGCAGTAGGACGTGATAAGTCCCGCCAGCACGAGCGCTGTGACCAGCAGTATCACCGGCCCCTTCTTTTTCTTTCTCAAGATGGCACTCCCCTTCCATCTCCGTCTGCGTCACACCGGCCGCCGATCAGGCAGGCATACTCCCGGATGCCGGAACCGGATGTGTATCTTCAGCTGTTCTCCGCGGCAGCCGGCAGTCCGGCTTCCGCGGTGTGTCTTAGCATTATATCACAGAATCAGGATTACGTAAAATATTTACATAATCCTCCGGCCCGTCCTGTATCCGCCAGATTTTTCGGCGCGTCCTTCAGCGCTTTTTGTTGTTCCGATGCTTCTTCCCGTACGTCCACGGCGTCTTCGCGTCAACCCGGCCCAGTGATCCCAGAAGGCCGTCGATGCCCTCGTCCAGATCCCGCCAGGTCGCCTCAAAGTCGCCGGTATACCACGGATCCGCCACCTCCCCCGGACGGTCCGTATATTCCATCATCAGATGGACCTTGCCCTCCGGATCCCCGCCCAGAATCCTTCGAAGATTCCTGAGGTTCCATTCGTCCATCGCGATGATCAGATCGAACCTGTCATAGTCCCGGGCGGTGATCTGCCTCGCGTGATGCCCGGCGCAGCGGATGCCTCGGCTCGCCAGCATCCTCGCCGCGGGCGGATAGACCGGATTGCCGATCTCTTCCGTGCTGGTCGCCGCGGATTCGATCTCAAACTCGTCCGCGATGCCGAGTTCTTCCACGCGGCTGCGCATCATGTAGCAGGCCATGGGACTTCTGCAGATATTGCCGTGGCAGACAAATAAAATACGGATTGGCATAGGTTTCACCTTTCTAACAGCCTCTTAAAACCCAATAAAAAAACAAAAAGCGCAGGTTAGAGGTT
>CACYDL010000130.1 GCA_902773195.1 uncultured Lachnospiraceae bacterium | reverse complement strand
GGGGTCAGACCGTCCCGGTTCCGCCCGCAGCGGCTCCGCCCATGCCGGGCCGGACCGTTCCCGCTCAGGCCTTCCTCTGCTCCTGCGCCTGAGAATCCTTCTTCTCCGCGATCTCAGGAAGCCGTCCCGCTGGATGGTCCTGGGCGCGGGGCTTCTCCTCTTCTACGTCGTCTGCGCCTCCACCCTGCCCTCCGCCGCCAATCACACCGTCGGTCTCGTGGACGGGGGCGGCGCTCTGGCCTCGGAGACGGTCCGGGCCCTGACGGAGAATGACAGCATCCTCGATTACGTCCTGTACGAGGACCGGGAGGCCCTCGCCGACGCGGTCGTCTCGGAGAAGGTCGACTGCGGCTTCGTGCTGGACGACCGGATCGACGCCGCCGCGGCCGCCCAGATGGGAGGCATCACCTTCCCGGTCCTGGACGGCTGCGCCGACTACCTCTTCACGACGTCCACCACCAAGGGGGAAGCCGCCAAGGAGGAGGTCTACGCCACCCTGTTCGGTCTTCTGTCCGAATCCGTCATGCTGCACGACATCCGGACCGGGGCCATCTTCACGGATCCGGACGAGGACATGGCCGCCGCGTTTCTGGCGGAGATGCGCGCCGTCTCGGACAGCGGAGAGACCTTCCGCGTCGATTACGAATACATGGGCTTAAGGGAAGCCGGAGACGGAGACGGGGAAGCCGCTGCCGGGAACGGAGAAACCACTGCCAGGAACAGAAAAACCAACCCCGGGAACGGAGAAGCCGCCCGGAATGGGGCGGGAGCCCCCGTCTGGCCGGCTGCCGTCCTCATGATTTTTGCCGCGGCCCTGCTCTTCTCGCAGACAGCCTTCTACCCGGAGCAGGCGGCCGTGACGGCTTTTCTGCGATCGTCGGGTTTCACCTACACGGTTCTCGAGACCCTGTCCCCGCTGATCCCCTTCGGCGCGGCCATGACGGCGGCCGCCGCGGCGGCGTCGGGAGGCCTTCCCCTCAGGGCGGCGCTTCTCGCCCCGTTCCTGATCGCCTGCGCCCTCTGGGCGGTGCTCTTCACAAAACTCTTCCGCCGGAGCCAGACGCTCTGCCTCTTCGCGGCGGTGGCTGTCATCCTGGCCGCCGCGGTGCTGAGCGACGGCATCACCGGCAGCGCCATGCTCCCGGGTGCGGCGAAGTATCTACGCTTCCTGCTGCCTGGCTCCTGGCCGGTCATCTGAAGGACGGAAGGAAGGGCCCCGGCCGGATTTCCCCGAAGGACGGAACCGCTGCGTCCTGCGGTCGTCTGAAGGACGGAACCACAGCGCCCCGGCGGATCCTCTCAAGGACGGAACCACAGCGCCCGGCGGATCCTCGCAGGACGGAACCGCAGCAGCCGGCGGATCACTTGATTGCAGCGAAAAACAGCAGGCGGCAGGGATCATCATCCCTCCGCCTGCCGCTGTTTTTTACCCGTTTTTTGCTGCGCCCCGAGGTTCCTCCGGCGCGCGCCGCTGTTTCCCGGAAGGAACGGTCTCCCTCCGAAACGCTTTCCGTGGAACACCTTCCGGCGCGGGATCCCCGTCACCCGGAGACGGCTGACGCGAACGCCTCCGCCAGCTCCTCATAGGTCTTGATGCCGCCCTCGAAGTACTCCCGCGCGACGGCCTGCAGCGCCTCCCGGCACTCCGTGTCCCTTCGTCCGGAGAGGACGTTTTCGATGGATTCCGCCGCCTCCGTCAGCGTCTCCGTCGGATCCTGGCCCCCCAGGACGTCCGACGAGGCGGGGAAGGTGACCTCCGTCGATTCCATCACCGCCCTGCTGTTGACGAAATCCCCGTCTGTCAGGCGGATCTCCGCCAGCACCTCCTGGTCCGCCGTCATCGTCCTCATGATATCGGCGGCCAGGGCGGCGTTGTCGGTGCCTCTCGCGGTGAACAGCCATGTTCCGCCCCAGAAGAAGCTCTCCGGTCCCCGGCACACCGCCCATCCTCCCTGGGCGGCGACGGAGCCCGACAGATCCTGCCCCAGTCCGTAGCGTATCATCCACTCGGGGCCGAAGCAGCAGAACACATTGCCCGAGGGCATGAGGGCGGCGTTCCAGTCCGAACTCCACATGGAGGCGGTGGTCGTCTCGCCCGCGTCGACCAGACGCTTGGAGTCCCGGATCCATCGCCCCACGTTCTCCGGGATCACCACGTTCCCGTCGCCGCCAAGCCACCGCCCCGCCATATTCCCGGCGTAGGGCCGGAAGGTATCCGAGGCGGAGGCCGTGATCAGGAAGCCCTTCTCCAGCAGCTCGTCCGCGGCCTTCCGGTAGGCCTCCCAGTCGGTGAAATGCTTCTGTATCTCTTCCGGGTCGTCGGTTCCCCAGGTGTCCTTCGCGATCTTCCGGTTATAAATCATGACGCCGGGCGTGCACTGCCAGGTGAGCCCGCGCAGAACCCCCTCCGGATCGGAGGCGGCCTCCTTTGTGTAGCCGTACTGCTCTTCCAGCTCCTCTTCGGTGATGCCCAGCTCCTCCACCGGCACCGTCACCTCCTGCGCGGCGTCGGCAAACAGGCCGAGGAAGCTCCCGTCGGCGAGAAAGAGATCGACCCGGGTATCGGCGGGAAGGGTCTCATTTTCGGTCAGGAGATTCGTCAGCGTCTGCTGGTACGCCTCCCCGTCCGTCGGGATCATCGTCCACCGGATCGTCACGTCTCCGATGCGGCCGGTGGCGTCGTCGATCGTGATATAGGCGGGGTGGTGATCCGCGAGCCTGGCGCGGAATTCCTCGTTATAGCAGTAGATATTGAACACGGCGCCCTCTTCCGCCGCGTCCGGTCCCGCGGCGCCGTCCGCGGCGCAGGCCGTCCCGGCGGGGCCGGCAGCAGTGCCGGCGGCCACGGTCACCGCCGCCAGCGCGGAAAAGATTCTTTTTACGAGCCTTCTGTTTGCCATCGCTTCCCTCCTGTCACTCCACCCGCCAGAGGGCGCAGAGCAGCACGCCGATCAGTCCTCCGATCAGTGTGCCGAGCGTATTGCAGACGAGATCGTCCACCTGAAACGTGCCGAGCCTCGTGTAGAACTGGGCGCACTCTGTCGCCAGCGAGCAGAGAAAGCCGATCAGCGTGATAAAGAACGGATTTCTGAGCTTCTTCGAGACAAACGGCAGCAGATACCCCAGGGGCAGGAAAAGCAGGATATTCAGAAACACTTCCCGGGCTTTTCTCGGATCCCCGATATGGACCGCGGAGAGAGCGCCGCGCAGATCCCCGTCGGAGAGCCTGCGCACGAAGCCGACGACCCCGTCGTCCACCCGGAAGGCCGCCCGGATGTCTCGCATAGGCTCCAGCATATTGACGCTCTGGAGGGAGGATCGGTTGAAAAACGTAAAATACAGCTCCCCCGCGGCGTAGGCCGCCAGGACGATCAGGGAGATCACCCTGACGTAGGAGCGCTTTCTCAGTCCCAGCACAAAAAACGGCATCATGATCACGCAGGCCGCGACCAGCCCGATGATCATAAAATCCTCTGTGCTGAAGAGCCTCAGCGCCTGATTCCACAGTTTGAATACCGAATTCACGCGGACGCACACCTCCTTCCGCATCATGTCCTGTGCCGACCATCTCACTATACCACATTTTGGCCCGTCTGTCCCGGATGCCGTTTTCCTCCGCCCCGCCGGTCCTGCGGCCCCGCATAAAAGGAGTCCCGGCCGGTCCCGATCCCGCAGACAGCCCCGGTCCTGATACCGAAAAACCATTTCGCCCCGGCCCGCATACCGCAAAAGGATCCCAGCCCGTATACCGCAAAAGGACTCCGGCCCGCAGCCTGACGACTGCGAGACGAAGCCCTCTACGAATAAGAAATTTTTTAACCGCTCCGCTCCGCTTTTCCCCGCGCCCCCGCCGCGGAAAGCCGTCGGAAGCAGGACGTTTATTACATGGTTGTCACTCCTTGACACCGCCCAGCTGAACGCCGGCGACGATATTCTTGGAGAGAATCAGATAGACCACGATGACGGGGAGGATCGAGAAGGTGATCATCGCGTAAACCTGCCCCATATCGAACTTCAGGAAGTCCGCGCTTCGAAGCTGAGCGATCAGGATCGGGAGCGTTTTCATCATGTCCTTGTGCAGGATCAGGGACGGAGTGAAGTAGTTGTTCCAGCTCTGCACGAAGGTGAAAATCGCCTGCACCGAGATCGCCGGCTTCATCAGCGGAAGGACGACGCTGTTGAAAATCTTGAACTCGCCCGCGCCGTCGATGCGCGCCGCCTCCACCAGGGAGAGGGAAAGCGTGGAGTCCATGTACTGCTTCATGTAGAAGAAGGTGATGGGTGCCGCGATCGAAGGAACGATCAGCGGGATGAAGTTGTCCTCCAGGCCCATCTTTCTCATCAGCTGCAGGAAACCGAGGGCGGTGACCTGCGTGGGAATCATCATGACCATCAGGATGAAGGTGTACAGGAATTTCTTCATCTTGAAGTCGTACGCGTGGATCGCGTAGGCCGTCATCGTCGAGAAATACGTGCACAGCAGAGCGCTGCTGGCCGCGACGAGAAGGCTGTTCAGCATGCCGCGGATCACGGGCTGGGTGCTCTTGGTGAACAGGTTGGTGAAATTCATCACCAGGTATTTGCTCGGGAACGGCGTAAATCCGCGGTTCAGCTCGGCGTGGGATCTGGTGGTGTTGATGAACATGATGTAGAACCAGACCAGGCAGAGGAAACTCAGAATAATCAGTACGACGTAGGCTATGGTTCTCCGGGCGTGGATATTCACGCCGTTTTCTTTCTTATCATTCATGATGGTCTCCTCCTCACTTCACCTTCTCATTGTTTCCCGTCACCCGGAAAACGATGATGCTCAGGATGGCCGTGACGATGAACAGGATCACGGAGAGAGCGCCGCCCATACCGTAGTTCTTGCTGTACAGGTGGTTGTTCAGGTACATGATCAGCGTCATCGCGCTTCTGTTGGGATCGCCGTTGCCGTTGGTCAGGATCTGGGGAACATCGAACATCTGCATACCGCCGATCAGGGAGGTGATCAGTGTGTAGACCAGGATCGGGCGAAGCAGCGGAAGGGTGATCTTCCAGAAGATCTGCGTCGCGGTCGCGCCGTCGACCTGGGCGGCCTCAAAGAGCGAGGGATCGATGCCCACCATACCCGCCATCAGGAGGATCGTCGTGTTGCCGAACCACATGATGAAGTTCATGAAGCCGACCAGTCCGCGGACGGAGGCGACGTGGGACATGAACTTGTAGGGCTGGCTGATAATATGCAGGTTCATCAGGATCGAGTTGATCGGTCCGCTGTCAGAGAAGAGGGTGAAGAACAGCATCGCGAACGCGGAAGCCATGATCAGGTTCGGCAGATAGATGACTGTCTTGAAGAATCTCTGGCATTTGAGGCGGAGTGAAGGATCCGTG
>CACYDL010000129.1 GCA_902773195.1 uncultured Lachnospiraceae bacterium | reverse complement strand
TTCGGTATCTCCGTCAACTGCGAGTGCCCGGAGCGCATCGTCAACATGTGGGAAGAGATGATGTCCGATGAATGGCAGCTGCTGTTCAACTGGGGCGTCGAGGGCGAGGACTACTCCGTGGAGGACGGACGTCTCGTCATGACGGAAGAGCAGTATCAGAACACGCTCAACAACAACTGGAAGCTCCACAACAAGGCAGAGGCCTTCACGCAGAGCAGCCCGAAGAAGCAGGGCTGGATCATGGAAGGCGATCTGGCCGGAAACTGCTGGGAAGTCGGCAATCAGCCGGAAATCGTCTTCGGACAGATGAACGACTATGACAAGGATTTCCTGGAGCACTACGGATATCAGAAGTTCGCTGATTTCGTGAATCCGCCCATCGAGCTTGCCCCCTACGGCGAAGCCTGGCAGATCGATTACACTCCGGTCGACGTCGACCATCAGGACTTCCTGGACATCCAGGACAAGTACCTTCCGGAGCTGATCATGTGCGAGCCGGATCAGTTTGATGCACTCTGGGATGAGTTTGTTGAAGAAATCACACCGTCCGCGACCGTTTTCGGCGAATTCATGTGGGAAGCCGTCAAGGCGGAAGCTGCCAAGGTTCTCGACAACGAATGATACATTCTTGAAGCCTGACAAAGGGGAGAGACCTGGTTCTCTCCCCTTACTATATTAACGGGGGTGCATCCATGAGCAACAATGCCGGGAAAACCGTAAACGGCGGTACCGTCAGGAAGAAGGGCTTCTTCGGAAAGCTCGGGAAGCAGTGGCAGCTTCTGATCATGTCGGTGCCGATGCTGATTTACGTCCTGATATTCAACTACGGACCCATGTGGGGCTGGATCACGGCGTTCCAGGATTACAAGCCCAAGCAGGGAATATCCGGAAGCAAATTTGTCGGCCTGAAGAATTTTCAGTGGCTGTTCGGCCGCGCCGACTTCGTCAACAGCGTCCGCAACACGCTCGCCATGAGCGTCATCAACCTGGTGCTCGGCACGGTCGCGGCCATCGTCCTGGCCATCCTGCTGAACGAGGTGATGAATACCTTCTTCAAGCGCACGGTTCAGACGGTCACCTATCTGCCGCATTTCCTCAGTATGGTTATCGTCGTCGGCATGGCGCAGAACATTTTCGCCAGCAACGGACCCATCAACGCCCTCCTGATGAACCTCAAAATCATCAAGGAGCCGCTGTTTTTCCTGGGTGAGAGCAAGTACTTCTGGTGGCTGGTCGGCGCGATCAACGTCTGGAAGGAGGTCGGGTGGAACACCATCATCTACATCTCCGCCATGACGGCCATCGATCCGAGTCTCTATGAGGCGGCCGCGATCGATGGGGCCGGCAGGTTCAACAGGATCCGCTACATCACCCTGCCGGGCATCAAGTCCACCTTCGTGATCCTCCTGATCATGAACATCGGACATCTGATGGAGGCGGGCTTCGAGATTCAGTACCTGCTCGGATCCTCGCTCGTCATGGACAGGTCCCAGACCATCGACATCTTCGTGCTGAAGTACGGTATCTCAAAGCAGCAGTACGGAGTGGCGACGGCGGCCGGTATGTTCAAGAGCATCGTGGCGATTATCCTGCTCTTTGCCGCGAACACCGTGGCGAAGAAGCTCAATGAGAACACGCTTGTCTGAGAGAGGAGGCGGATCAGAGAAATGAAAGCAGCTGCGGCAGTCAAACAGAAAAAAGTCCGTCACGGCAAAGTGTTCCCGACCGTCAACGCGATCTTCCTGATACTGCTGATGTTCATCACGCTGTATCCGGTGATCAACACGGTGGCCTATTCGTTCAACGACGGCACCGACGCCCTCAGAGGCAATATCGGCCTGTGGCCGAGAGTGTTCAGCCTCGAGAGCTACAAGTCGATTCTCTCGGACAAGGCGGTCTACCAGGCCGCGTGGATCTCCGCGTCCAAGACGGTGCTGATCACGCTCCTCAACCTGTTCTGGACCAGCATGCTGGCCTACTGCCTGTCCAGAAAGGAATTCGTTCTCCGGAAATTCATCACCGTGATCATGGTTCTCACCATGTATGTCAACGCGGGACTCATTCCGAACTACCTGCTGATCTCAAAGACGCTCAAGCTGAGCAACAGCTACCTGGTGTACATCATTCCGACGATGTTCTCCTGCTTCAACATGATCGTCATCAGGACGTACATCTCGAGCCTCCCGGAGGCCCTGGTGGAGTCCGCGAGGATCGACGGCGCGGGCGACATCCGGGTATTCTGGCAGATAATCTTCCCGCTCTGCAAGCCGGTTCTCGCCACCGTGGCGCTGTTCGTCGCCGTGGGAAGCTGGAACAGCTGGTTTGACACCTATCTCTACTGCGGTGGAAAGAAGGAGCTCTACAGTCTTCAGTATCTTCTGAAGATGAAGCTGGCCACCACCCAGGCGAGCGCGAACGCGGCGAAGACCACCGCAGAGGCGCTGAATACCCTGGGACAGACCACCCCGATCACGATCCGCTGCGCGATCACCGTGATCGCGACAGTCCCGATCCTGATCGTCTATCCGTTCCTCCAGCAGTACTTCGTGACCGGCATCGCGCTGGGAAGCGTGAAGGAATAAACGAAGACGGCCCGCGGCCGGCGGAAGTTCTGCGCGGGCGAAAAGAAGCAGGACGGAAGAGAAGAAACGGGAGAAAAGGAACGGGAGAAAAGGAACGGAAGAGAAGGGACCGAAATTATGCTGACCTGGAAGGACTATCCCCTCTGGCTGAGAGCGCTGCCGGAGCGGGTGCCGAAGAACCTGAAAACCCCGGAGGAAATCGCCGCTTTCGAAGCGGCGAATTTTCTTAAGACAGCCGGGGGCGGCATCGGGATCGACGTGAGAGCCTCCGGGGAGGGGGACGGCTTCGTGATACGAAAAGAAGACGGGGGCTTCCTCGTCTCCGGGGGTTCGCCCGGCGTGCTCTACGGCACCTACGCCCTCATCGGATCGCTCCTGTGCGGGGAGACCCCGGAGGAGGGCCCCCGGGAGCCGGAGAACCCGTACCGGATCCTCGAATGCTGGGACAACCTGGACGGCAGCATCGAGAGAGGCTACGCGGGGGATTCCCTCTGGTTTGAGGGAGGCGCCTTCCGCTATGAGCCGGACAGGATCCGGCAGCTGGGACGGCTGCTCGCCGGCGTCGGAATCAACGTGCTGTGCATCAACAACGTCAACGTACACGAACCCGCCCGGCGCCTGCTCGACAAGCTTCTGCCCGATGCGGCGGAATTCGCCGCCGTCCTCCGCCCCTTCGGCGTGAGGCTGATGTTTTCGGTCGATTTTTCCCAACCCGCGCAAAGAGGCCTGGCCACGGCGGATCCGCTCGATCCGGACGTCGCGGGGTGGTGGCGGGACTGCGCCGCCGCCGTGTGGAAAGCCATACCGGATTTCGCGGGCTTTCTGGTCAAGGCGGACAGCGAGCACAGGCCGGGGCCCGGCACCTACGGCAGGACCCACGCGGAGGGCGCCAACATGCTGGCCGACGCGGTCGCCCCCTGGGGAGGGATCCTTCTGTGGAGGGCCTTCGTCTACAACTGCACGCAGGACTGGCGGGACGCCTCGGTGGACAGGCCGTGCGCCGCGTACGAGGCCTACCGGCCCCTCGACGGACTCTTCCGTGAGAACGTCATCCTGCAGGTAAAATACGGGCCCTTCGATTTTCAGGTGAGAGAGCCGGTGTCGCCTCTTCTGACAGGCATGGAGCGGACCGGACTGGCGGTGGAGCTTCAGCTCGCCCAGGAGTACACGGGCCAGCAGGTGGATCTCTTCGCCATGCCGCCCATGTGGACGGAGCTGTTCGGACAGCTCTCCGGGAAGAAGACCGCGGCGGCCGCTGCCGTCAGCAATCTCGGGAGAGACGCTTGCTGGACGGGGCACCCCTTTGCGGCGCTCAATCTGTTTGCCTTCGGACTCTACGCCTGGAATCGGGACCGCGATCCCCTCCGGGTGATGAGGAGCTGGATCCGGCTCACCTACGGGTTCGGACCGACGGACGAGGACGCTCTGCTGGAGATCCTCGCCCAAAGCCGCGCCGTCTATGAGAAATACACCGCCCCCCTGGGCCTCTGCTGGATGGTGAATCCGGAAGGACATTACGGGCCGAGCCCCTACGGCTACGAATTTTCGGTGTGGGGGACCTACAACAGGGCGGACAGGGACGCCGTCGGAATCGACCGGACGGAGAAGGGCACCGGGTTCGTTCTTCAGTACCCGGAGCCGGAACGCTCGCTGTACGGGGATCCCCGGACCTGCCCGGACGAGTACCTCCTTTTCTTTCACCGGCTTCCCTACACCTTCAGAATGAAGGACGGCAGAACCCTGATCCAGAGGATCTACGACGATCACTTCGAGGGAGCCGATGAGGCGGCCGCCATGGGACGCCGGCTGGCCCGGCTGCCGCTGCCGGAAAGCGACAGGGGCCTTGCGGAGGAAAGAATGAGGAGACAGATCGAAAACGCCGGGGAGTGGCGCGACGTGATCAATACCTTCTTCCGGAGATTCAGCGGAATCCCGGATGAAAAGGGGAGAAAAATCTGGCCGTGACGGAGACGAAAGGACCGCGGCCGGGGATTTTGGCGAAACCGGTTCAACTGAATCTGCATTCCCTCCATTTCACAGCGGGGAAGCCCGGGCGGTTTATCTGATGCCCCCGGTCTTCCCCGCTGCTTTTTTCGGGAGGAAGGACGAAGCGGATTCTGAGCCGCTTCTCAGGAAAGATACTTTACAAGAAGGCGTATCTTCTTATAATGATTTAAGAGGGAAAACGCGCGTCCGCGCGGCTTTCCCTCCGTAAGAAATCCGTAAGAAAGATGGGTGCGCCGGCTCCGTCCGGGAGGCGGGAAAACATCCGGAAATGAGGAAAATAATGACAATCAGAGATTTAAAGCCGGGAGAGAGCGCCGTCATCACCATCGTGGGGGGCGAAGGCGCGCTGCGGCAGCATTTTCTGGACATGGGCGTGATTCCGGGGGCGCAGGTCACCCTGGTCAAGCTGGCCCCCATGGGCGATCCCATGGAGCTCCGCCTCCACGGCTACGAGCTGACGCTCCGTCTGGCCGACGCGGAGCAGATCGAGGTGGAGCCCGCCGAGGCGCCAGCGGAGTCGTCCGGGAGCCGGCTCAGAAAGAGGGAAGAAGAACATCCCGGTCTCGGCGAGGAGGGAAAATATCATCCCAGGGGATCGGGGGATCCTCTTCCCGAGGGCACCCTGCTGACCTTTGCGCTGGTGGGAAATCAGAACAGCGGCAAGACCACCCTGTTCAACCAGCTCACCGGGGCCAATCAGCAT
>CACYDL010000128.1 GCA_902773195.1 uncultured Lachnospiraceae bacterium | reverse complement strand
GCAGCCCCGGTAGACGTTCATTCCATACCGGCCGCCGCTGCCGGTCAGTATTCCTCTGGCATTAACGAAATGCATCTATAAGCTCCCATAGTGTCAGAAGCGTTGGTCGGCTTGACTCTTTGCCCTTCCATTATATCTTTTCCTGCTGCTCCATGCAATGAATGCATTTGCACGCCGTATCTCACGACGGAAGCCACGAGAGTCAGCCTGCATCATCATAAAGCATTCATCTTGGAGCTTCATCGTGAGCCCCGTTTACACGCCTTCCGGCTCAACGCCTATGCGATAGCCTGCCGCCCTGACCCAGGCAACCACTTCATCGTCAAAGTAGAACTCAACCCTTCCGACCTCATCATTCCAGGCGCAGAAGTCATAGCGCACCTGAAGGGCATCGTCCCTGAACCGGATTTCCGCGGCTTCAACCGGACTATAAGACACCTTGCGGGTCCGTCTGCAGTACCTCAGCTGCGGGATGGTGATCAGGATCTCATCCGGTTCCGGAACGGATCTTGTCGCGATTCGTTCTGCCGTCAGCTCCACGCCATTTGCCGGATCTCCGGTCCTTGTAAGCAGGCACTTATGATTCTCATAAGCCAGCTCCGCGAAGAATCCGGGAAATGCATAACCCGCCGTCTCTATGAAGAAATCCTCCGGGAGGAGCGCCTCTGTTTCTTCCAGCGCCTTGCGGGCATTGCTGACGACCTTCTCGTTTCCGAAAAAGTTGTCTTCCTTTGCGCGGAGCCTTGCCGCGTAATACGCCTGCAGATAATAGTAATAAGCGAATCCGGGATTGATCTCCTCATCGATGCCTTTTGCATATACATTCCCCATGCGGAGCGCCGCGTCGGCAAAATTTGCATGCTCACCCCGGAGGAAATAATGCAGGCTGTCATTGTAGACCATTCTGTAGAGAGCGCGGGCTGTCCGCAGACTCTTCCCGCAGCCGTAACCGTGACAGAACATATCGGCCAGCTTATACATGCCCTCGTAGAGGCCATTCGCGGCGGCGATGCCGAAGTAATGGAATGCCTTTTCGTATTCCGGCTCCCCGCCGCTGCAGCGCCCGTAGTAATAAATATAGCCAAGCGTATTGGCATACCGCGGATGATCCGTCTTTTCAAAAAGGCGGATCATGCAGTCGCGCGAGACAGCCCAGTCGCAGGGATACAGGCGGTTTCCGCCATAACATGCGTACCCCTTGACAGAAAGAGCCAGGCCGCTGTCCTTCTCACAGAGTGTATCGATAAATCTTCGGGCAAGAGCCAGCTGCTTCTCATCCGCTTTTTTCACATAACTGTCATCGTCAAAAAAGCTGATATAAGCCAACATCTCTTCATCGGAGAAGTTCCGCTCCTCAAGAGCTTTCCCTTTATTGCCGAAATATCTTTCGAGATCTGAGATAAGCGCGTCAAAGTCCAGAATCTCTGAAAGATGCGTCTCATCCCCGTAATCCTCCCAGGCATCCTCCAGCTCCCGCCAGAGGTCAGAAAAACAGCCGCTGTCTGAGACCTTCAGCCCCGGATAGCCCTTCATTTCTTCCGGCACATCATCAAAGCCCTCCGGAATCCCGCGCGCACGGTCCAGATCAAAGCTGTCGGAAAGCTGATTGATCGGGCAGAGCCAGTGATCGCCGAAATCCTTCACGGTCGGATCCGACGCCTTCAGCGCCTTTATGGCATAGTACAGATCTTCCAGCGTAAAGCTGTATACGTCCTGACAGGTAATATCTCCTTCCCGGAAGGGCGCGTCCGCGATGATGTCCCTGAACGTTATCTCGTACCTCGCGATCCGCTGCATCTGATCGGGTCCCAGCGTTATGTTGTTCTCTCCCATTTCTTCTCCCTCCTCAACAAGGCCGGGGAAATGCTCTCCATGAATACCTTACGATCCATAGCCGCCCTCCGGTCATTCTGCAAGGTCAGTTCCACTTCGACTCCGACACCACGAGTATCTCAGGCCAGGTGTCCCGAAAATCTCCCTTGCGCCACAACGCAAATCGTTTTTCTGTTTTGTTGTCAGCCCCTTATATCAGAAGCGCCCGCGTATCCGTCGGTAACTTTCGGTATCTGTCGGTATCGTTGACGGCACCTGTTATCCTGATGCGGTCGGCCTCCACTTGGCATGGATAATAGACGACCTGTACGCCGGCTTTCGCGGCGCGGACAAGCGCCTGCCCGAACTCCGGCTGTGTTTCGTCGTTGGGAAAGACCATACGGATCCCGTTCATCTGGATGACAAAAGCGATCTCGCAGTGATAGCCCGCCTCTGCCGCAGCTGCCAGCTCTTCCAGATGTTTCACGCCGCGTTCCGTCGGCGCGTCAGGGAATCGTCCGATTCCCTTCTTCAGATCCGCTGCCAGCGTACAGCCCTTTATTTCCGTCAGATATTTTTCTCCAGCGCGTTCCATCTCGTGCGCGGTGCGCGAGGAGCTTGCGGACGCGGTGCGCGCGTGTTCCATCTCGTGCGCGGTGCGCGGGGAGCCTGCGGGCGCGGTACGCGCGCGTTTCATCATGAAGAAATCAAATCGGGAATCGCCGTAAGTATACTCCGGCTTCACCACGTCGTAGTCCAGGCTCATCAGCAGCCGCTTCATCAGGGCGTTCGGCGCAAGACTGTCGATATTGACCCATCTCAGTCCCGGCTTATAGACGGAAATCAGGTCATACGCCGTCTTCCGCTCCGGGGCGGAAGCCTTCTGAAGAGTCACCTTCGCCTCCGGCACCAGCAGTTCCTGCAGGCGGCCGGTGTTCTTCACGTGAACCAGCTCTTTCTTCTCCCCGATCAGAACCTCGGCGATGAAGCGGTTGATCCTGCGCAGAAAGAGGGCCGGGACCGTATTCTCATATTGTATCATCGCTTCCGTTCTTCCCATGATGAATTCCTCGAAGGTTGTCTCAGGATCAGCGTAAAACGGCACGCCTTTCCGGTTTTGAAGTTCCTGTCCAGTCATAGGAAAAAGCAGGCGTTCCGTCTTACGTTTCTGATCATAACATGTCAGGTCAGGTAATTCCAGCAAGGGAGACCCTCGCGGCCCGTTTCGCCGCGCGCACCGGGCGCGCGGACGCTTTCAGATGCCCGCGTTTCAGGCGCGTTTCGGGCTTCCGAACTGCCTGTTGCGATTCTCTCCGCGGCAGATTATTATTAGTACAGAATGATTGTATGCCTGCTCTCTGCCGGGCCGGAAGCATGCCCGGATAAGAGATTCGCGCGACCGATGACGCAGATGCGCCGGCCGGCAGCTGCATGCCGGACAGCGACGCCACGGTCAATGAATACAGACTGATGCAGGGGAAATCAACCGGATCCGGCCGGCCCTGAACGGGCCGATGGATACGATCCGCCGGACGGAACGGGAACAGGTGGAGCCGGAGAACGGTAAAAAGGCACAGGACCGGATGGCCGGGAACTGAATCCGGCGCGGATTCAAACCCGTCATTGGTGAAAAGCTGTCATAGTCCATTCATACAGGGGGGAACGGGAATGGATCATATCACAGTAAAAGCGACAGTGGACCAGGTGAGAACCGTCACGAATTTTGTCAACATGATCCCCTGACCGAAGAGCACCCGGACACGACGCAGCTTCCCAAGGAGGAGCGACCCATCGGCGGTCTCGGCCTGTTTGTGGTCAGAAAATTCGTGGACGATATCTACTACGCCTACAGGAACGGCCGGAATATCCTGACGATCCGCAAGAAGATATGACGCCGCTTCCGCCATACACAGTAACGACAGAACCGGCGGATGCGCCAGATCATCCGCGCAGGGCTTTCAGAGGCGCTGTCCCGGGCGGATCCGCCGGTATTCTGACACGAAGAGAGCTGTTTCGATGAATGTTGCCGGAAATAAGATAGATCTTCATATGCACTCCACCGTCTCCGACGGAACGGATACGCCGCAGGAGCTGCTTGAGAACGTGCGGAAGGCCGGAATAGAGCTGTTTGCGCTGACGGATCACGACGCGGTCAAGGGCTGCTCCGTGATCCGGGAACTTCTCACGCCGGGCGATCCGAAGCTGCTGACGGGCGTCGAATTCTCTTGCAGGGACGAGCTCGGACAATACCACGTTCTCGGTTACCGTTTCGATCCGGACAGCGCGCCGGTCCTGGACGTCGTCGGACTGGGACACCGCCTGCGCATGAAGAAGGTCACGGCGCGGATCGAGTTTCTCCGGGACGCGTTCGGCTTTACGTTTCCCGAGGAGGAAATCCGTGCCCTGCGGGCCCTGGACAATCCCGGGAAGCCTCATATCGCAAACCTGATGGTGCGATACGGCTACGCCGCCACCAAAGAGGCCGCCTTCAGCGACTATCTCAGTCAGCTTTCTTCTCCTGACGACTACGTGCGTCCGGAGCAGGCCATAGAGGGCATCCTCGGAAGCGGCGGCATTCCCGTGCTGGCCCACCCCGCCTACGGCAGCGGGGATGAGCTCATCCTCGGCGAGGAGATGGATCAGCGCCTTCATCGTCTGATCGGATTCGGGCTTCAGGGTGTGGAGGGCTTCTATTCCGGCTTCAGCCGGAAGCTGACGGCGGAGACGCTGGGCTTTGCCGAGAAATACGGCCTGTACGTGACGGCCGGCAGCGACTATCACGGCAAAAACAAGCTGATCGCCCTCGGCGATACCTCGCTCGACGCGGACATGCCGATCCCCGGAGGCATGAGACGTTTTCTCGACGCGGTGGGCGTATAGATTTCCTCTTCCTCCCTGCCCACGGGGAACGCCCCGGATAAAGGCACGAATCACACCGGCCCGGCAGGCGCCGTCATAAACCCGGAAAATTCGCGGAGTTCGCGGAACGATAAGAGACCCCGGCGCATCAGCGCCGGGGTCTCGCCCTCTCGTTTATCCCGCAGGACCGGACTGTTCCGGACGTATCATTAATAGCCGATCAGGCTTCCCGCGATCCATCCGTTGGGATGAGCGTTGCAGACGATCTCGTACCAGACATAGCCGTCTTTCTTAACCTTATAGCCGGTCGTGATGACGCTCTCGCCGTTGGGGATCTTGAACATCACTTTGCTGTTGAGGCCCGGGGCTTCCCTGACGTTGGCATAAGAGGCCGAATCGTTATCGACGGTTCTCGTGGCGCCGCCGACGACGTTCTCAAGAGCTTCCGGATTGATCTTGTTATTCTCTGACATAATTTTATCTCCTTTTTATTTTGAATGGGTTTGATGATGACTGCCGTTTCTCTCAGGCTCTTTTTTTGTCCTGACACCTGTTGATACGAGGCTCTTCCCGGGAAGGCCAGTCTATTTTAAAATTTTTTCATTTTCATGAAAGACGGTCTGACATCTCCTTCGCTCTTCTGAGAATGGGAAGCTCCCTGTTCGCGATCAGCCTTCCCAGCGCGGCTTCCCTCCTCTTTTCATACTCCGCGGCCGCCTCCTCATAGGTCAGCTTCAGCACGGACAGATGAAATGTCTCTATTTCGTCCCGGGTGAGGTTCCGGTCTCCGAAAGATCGGATCCGGCAGAGGAAATAGTGATTCAGGTTGTGCCGGTGGATGAGATTATAGTAGTCGCTGACGAGGCCGATCCGGCCCAACACGTCGACCTCGGCGCCCAGCTCTTCCTTCAGCTCCCGCCTGACGGCGGACTCCAGGTCCTCTCCTTCCTCTACGCCTCCCCCGGCTGTCTCGATGAGCGTCGCTCTCCCGAAGTCGTCGTCCCTCTCCGCTCTGACGAAATAACAGAATCCGTCGTCATCGACGCAGACCGCCCTGACAATCACGCGGTCATGGTCCGTATACTCAAACGGCCACTCCGTATCTTCAAGCTCCAGCCTCAGTTCCGGCAGATCTCCCCGATCTCCGCAGCTCATAGTGCGCCCCTCTTCATCGCGAGTTCCGTTTTTCAGAAGCATTTTTCCCGGCGCTCCTTTTTGCAGTGCTCGATATTGCCGCACCGGTAGCAGAGCTCATTGTCACAGATGCCGTCCTTCTCGAAGTAAGACAGGATGTTGTTCACCGTTGTTTCGGCGATATTATTCAGCGCTTCCTCCGTCAGAAAAGCCTGATGGGAGGTGAGAATCACGTTGGGCATGGAGATGAGGCGCGAGAGCAGGTCGTAGTTGAGGATGTGCCCGGACCGGTCCTCAAAGAAGATATCGGCCTCCTCCTCATAGACGTCCAGGCAGGCCGCGCCGACAATGCGCCGCTTGATCCCCTCCAGCAGCGCCTCCGCGTCGACGAGGCCGCCCCTGGAGGTGTTGATGATGACGACGCCCTTCTTCATGGCCGCGATGGAATCCGCGTTGATCATATGGCGGGTTTCGTCTGTCAGCGGGCAGTGCAGGGAGATGATGTCGCTTTCCCGGAACAGCTCCTCGAGAGCCACATAGCGGATGCCGCTGTCCTTTGCGGGGAACTGGTCATAGGCGATGACGTTCATGCCGAATCCGCGGCAGATATCGATGAAGATCCTGCCGATTCTGCCGGTTCCGATCACGCCCACGGTCTTTCCGTGCAGATCAAAGCCGGTCAGGCCGTTCAGGGAAAAGTTGAATTCCCGGGTCCGGTTATAGGCCTTGTGAATGCGCCGGACTGAAGTAAGAAGCAGCGCCATCGCGTGCTCCGCCACGGCGTAGGGCGAATAGGCCGGGACATGGACCACATGGATCCTGCCGAAGGCGTGCCGGACGTCCACATTGTTGTAGCCCGCCGAGCGGAGCGCGATCATCCTGACGCCCAGCTCATAGAGCCTGTCGATCACCGCCTCATTTACGGTGTCATTGACAAACACGCATACGGCGTCGCTGCCTCTGGCCAGCTCCACCGTATCTTCGTTCAGCTTCGTCTCAAGAAACCGGAACTGCAGATCATGCATCCTGCCGTAATGCTCAAAGGAAGGCCTGTCGTAAATTTTCGTGTCATAAAATGCGACTTTAATCATGTGAAATTCTCCTCGAAAAAACGTGTTCCATGCGCTGAATTATCAAATATTTCCCTATCTTTCATTGCTTTGCGGCACCTCCGCATCAATCTGCCTGTCCGCTCGGTTTCTCCGACACGTCAAAGCGCCCCAGACAGCGAACTTCCGGGATCGCGGCGATCCTGTCCAGGAGCTCTGCCCCGATTCCGTCCGGTTTCTCCACCTCGATCAGGTAGCGGTAGGAGCCCAGCCTGCTTCCTTCCGGCCTGTCGTGGATCGTCACGAGCTCCAGACCGGCGTCGTGAATTTCAACGATAATATCGTCGATTCTGTTCGCCTCGCACTCCGCCGCAAATGCGGCGTGTGTCCCGCCCTGCTCTTCCGCCCGGGAAGCCGTGAGCACATAGAACCGCGTCTTGTTCGCGTCCGTGATCTGTACGTCCTTCGCCAGCACGGTGAGACCGTACAGCCCGGCGGCGCCGGGAGCGGCGACGGCGGCGATCGTCTTGTCCCCTGTCTCGGCGACGTAGCTTGCCGCCGCGGCCGTGCTGTCCATCTCGCGGGTCCCGGCGTCCGGCAGATGCTCCTTCCGCCAGGTCTCGCTCTGGGCGAGGCCCTGGGCATGGGAGCAGACAAGCCGGATGTCCCCGAGCTCGGCCCCCGGTACGCCCATCAGCGTCTGGCTGATCGGAAGGATGATCTCACCGGCCACGGATACCTGTTCCTCGGCGATGAGGGCGTCCACATAGTTTGTCACGGCGCCGCCCAGGGTATTCTCCTGCGGAATCACCGCGTATGCGGCTCTTCCCTCCACGACGTCGGCGATCGCCTCCGGGACGGTGGACTTCGGGATAAACACGGACGCGTCGGGGAAGAAAAAGCGCGCGGCTTCTTCGGTATAGGTCCCCTCGGGCCCGAGATAGCTGATCCCGGCATCCGCCGTCATCTGCGGAGATCCGTCGGCCGTCATCCCGCTGATCACAGATTCAGCGGCCGTCATCCCGCTGATCGCAGATTCGGCGGCAGTCACCTCGCTGATCACAGATTCGGCGGCAGTCACCTCGCTGAGCATAGATTCAGCGGCAGTCATCCTGCTGAGCACAGATTCGACGGCAGTCGCCTCGCTGAACTCCGGTTCGGCGAAGACCACGCAGCCTGAGACTGCGGCTCCGGTCAGAAGGGCCGGCAGGAAAGCCGGAAGCAGTCTTTTCATCATTCTGTTAATCGTTCTATTAATCATTTCGCTCATACCACACCAACGTATGATGATCAAACTCCGCCCGGAGACGCCCCTGCTCTTTCAGCCAGGTGAGGTAGGACCGGACGGTGCTTCCGACCAACGCATACTGTTCAAAATTCATCGTCAGTTCAAAACGTTCAAATACCCGCCGTAGAATGGTCTCAAAGGAGACCGGTCCGGCGCAGATTTCCACAATGGCGTCCGAAATCTCACGGACCTTCCGGATGTTGTATTCCGCCAGGGGGGCAATGTCTTCCGAGGGCTCCGCGTGCGACGGGACAAACACCTTTGCCTTCATGTGCCGGACCGCTTCCAGCGTGTCAAGATAGGCCTGTACGTCCACCAGATAACTGATCTGGTACTTCTCCAGCGTCGCTTCCGAGGAGAGGCAGTCCGCCAGATACACCACGCCGTCCTGCGAGCGGAAGCCCACCATATCCCAGGAATGTCCCGGCAGCGGGATCATCTGCAGACCGGACGGCAGGCACTCCGGCGTCAGGGCGGCCGCGTCACTGCCCTGCGCCATCAGGAACTTGTGCCGCAGCTCCTTCGGAGGATTTCCGCCGTACAG
>CACYDL010000127.1 GCA_902773195.1 uncultured Lachnospiraceae bacterium | reverse complement strand
CGTCAGGCGGGACTTATCGACGCGGTTGCAGAAGACCACGCACAGAAAACCGACCGCGATCCGGATCACGGCCATCACGATATTCATCACTCCGACTCTCCGGAAATCCGAGACCGTGACGCCCAGCTTCTCCATATCCGATTTCAGAGCGCCGACGTCGATCTCCTGCGATGCGGCGCCCGCTGTACTCTCCGTCTCCGCGCCGCCCGGCGTACTGACCGGCTCGGCCCCGCTCACCGCGCTGTCCCCTGCCGCTGCCGCTGCGGCGGCCGCTGCGCTCTCCGCCTCCGCGCCGCCCGGCGTACTGACCGTCTCAGCCCCGCTCACCGCTCCGGATGTCTCCGCCACGCTCACGGCCGCGTCCTCTGTCACCGCGGCGGCCGCGCCGTCCTCCTGATATTCACTGACCAGCCGGGCCACCGACAGCAGTCTCATTCCGTAGGGGAAGGCAGAGGTGACGGCGTTAAAGATCAGGATAACACCCGCGATCAGCAGGAACATCCTCGTGTTCATCGCATATTTGGCTCTGACAAAACGATCTTCCGTTTCCATACGCAAATCTCCCGTTCATTTTGCTTGATTCCCGGTTTTCCGTTATCCGGCCGCTTCTGATGGAGAAGAACCGTCTCATCCGTCAGTTCCTCCCGGAAGACCGGTACTTCCTTCTCCGTACAGGCGAACTCCGTATCCGCTCCCTCGGCGGACAGGCCCATGGCGGCGCCGAGAAGGCACGCTGTCATCACGATGGCTGTTTTTTCATCTCCAGACCTCATACTTCCCGTATTTCGATATCCTGTTCCAGATCGTCCGGAACGCCTTCTCGGAGATGTACCTTCCGTTGTATTTGTACCACGGGCCTCCGCCCCTGCGGTTTCTTGACTGAAGCTTGATCACGAGCTTCTTTTCCGTCCCGCTGAGCCTCCAGAAATACCAGTCAGCTCCGGCGGTCGACGCGGTGCTCCAGCCGTAGTAATGCTTTCCCAGATTGTAGTGGATGCAGTAGTAGGCCTTGCTGATGCGGTTGGAGCCCAGAGGCACGACTTTTTTCTTCGACGCGCTGTACGTGCAGATGCCGTAACGCCCGGTTCCGTGGTTCATCCACAGAAACTCCCTGATCCCGTTTCGGTCGATATCGATCTGTCTGGAGGCGGTAATGCCCCGTCCTGCCTTCCATCTCCTGTAGGCTTTCGTCACGGTGTTCCGGGAGACCGCCGCCTCCATGGGCGCGGCCGTCAGCAGCACACAGGCCAGAAGCGCAAGCAGCGGCCGGATGATTCTCTCTTTCACGTCAATGTTCCTCCTGAAGTGTTTTTCTGAGTTCCTCTTCCGAAGCGGCGACGGCCCCCTGCACGAAGCCGGGTCTGCCTCCGCCCTTGCCTCCGTATCTCTCACGGAACAGGGCGCAGATCTCTCTCACGTCCCGCTCCCGGCTGCCGATCACGTAGGAGTAGCCCGCCCCGTCGCTCCCGGTAAACACCGCGGCATAGCCCGGGTGCCTCTCCGCGAGCCGGGTCACCGTCTCTCTGGCGGCCTTCGGGTCCGTCTCCGCCGTGAAGATCAGCGCGTGTTCGGCCTCCTCCGGAATGCTCTCCGCGCGCAGCTCCAGCAGCTTTCCCGCGAGGGCGGCCTTTCCGGCCGCCAGCTCCCGGATCTCTTCCTTCATCCTCCGGATCTGCGGCACCACCTCCGCGGCGGACGTCGTCAGGAAATTCGCGGCCTCCGTCACGATCCGGTGCTCCTCCTGCAGATATCTCAGCGCTCTGCCTCCGCACAGGATGCTGACCCGGACGCCGCTCTTCCAGCGGATCATCCCGACCACCTTGAGCAGGCCGATCTCCCCGGACCTCCGCACGTGGGGCGCGCAGCAGGCGCAGGCGTCGATCCCGGGAAACTCCACGATCCGGATCTCATCGTCCAGATCCAGCTTGCTGCGGTATTCGATCTCCGGGGTCTGCCCCTTCGGGATCAGGTGGATCCGGGAGGGAATATCGGCGGTGATGGCCCTGTTGACCTCCTCCTCGATTCCGTCGAGATCCCCGGCGGGAATCACGCCGTCGAAGTCCAGGGTGACCTCCCTGCCGCTCAGATGGAAACCGACGTTGTCGAAGCCGTACCTCCTGTGAACGACGCCGGAGAAAAGATGCTCGCCGGAATGCTGCTGCATGTTGGAAAACCGCCGTTCCCGGTCAATGATGCCCTTCACGGACGCGCCTCTCTCCCAATCTGCGGCCGTCCCGCCTTCGCCCGGATCCAGATAATGGTGGATCTCGCCGTCCCGGATCTGCACATCCTTCACGCGGAAGCCGCCCAGAACCCCGGTGTCCGGCTCCTGTCCTCCTTCCTCCGGAAAAAAAAGGGTGCGGTCCAGCACCACGTCGCCTCCCTCCGCGGAGATCACCGTCGCGGTAAACTCCACAGCGTAGGCGTCGTCGTAGTACAGCTTTTCGGTCCGCACCTCGCTGGCGTCCCTCATGTCCTTCCTCCTGTCCTTCTTTCATTTTCCGCGCGGAACGCTCACAGGCCGGGATCCCGGCGCGTGAAATTTATATATTGGAATCGGCGGCGCCGGTTTTCTCGGCGATCAGGCCGCTTCTGTAGGCTTCCACCAGTGTCTCCAGTTCGCCGATCCGCTCGCGGAGCGCCGCTCCGTTGTCGGTATCCGAGATCTGGAGCCGCTTTGTGAACAGCTTTACCATGACCTTGTCGGAGTGAATATCGGTCCCGTGAAGGATCGCCTCCTCGGTCGACGTAAAGGGCTCATGGGCGACGAGCCGAAGGCCCCAGGAGTTGAAAATCAGGGTGTAGCCCGCGATGCCGGTCTGCCCCTGGTACGCGCGGGAGAAGCCGCCGTCAATGACGAGAAGCCTTCCTCCGCAGTGGATCGGGGAATCGCCCTTCTTCACGGGCACGTGGCCGTTGATGATATGGCCGCCCTCCATCGAAATGCCGAATTCCTCCATGATCGCGCGCACCGTTTCCTCGTCGTCCATGAGGTCGTAGTAGGCGTTCTTCTTCTCCTCGTGGGCCCGGGGATCGTCGATGAAATACCGCTCGAAGGTCGCCATCTTTTCCTTGCCGAAGAGCGGCGAATCCCGGTCGCACCAGACCCACCAGAGGATGTCCATGCCCCGGTCCTTGTCGACGGGGTCCGTGGAGAAAAACGCGCGGCGGATCAGGGCCTCCAGTCTGTCGTAGAGGGCCTTTCCCCTCAGCTTCTCGCCGTAGACGGAGACCTCCTTGAACCGGCCCTCGCTGTCCAGGGGCATGCAGCCGTGATAGAGGAGGTTTCCGTTGCAGACCTTATAGAGAGAGCCGTTGTTGAGAAGGAACTGCATGTGGGCCTGGAGACGCCGGCACCCCGTAAAGGCCGCCCTGAGGCGCTCCATCACCTGCTCTTCTTCCTCCGTCAGACGGTTCGGGTCCTTCGGATCCACCGTCGGGAAGCTGGTGTCCCGCAGCTCGTAGGTCACACCGTTCTGCGTAAAGGTTCCCTTTTCGTAGTCGATGCACTCCAGCACGTTCCGGTCCTCCATGTGGAAGGACGGGCGCTTCTTCGCGAGCTGCCCCTGGAGCTTGAACTGGATCACGGAAATCGCCTTGTGGACGCGCATATTCATGCTCTCGTCGTCGCCGGAGGAGGCCTTCAGCCTGAAGCACTCGCAGGGATCGTCCTGATAGGTGCTCACGGCGAAGCGCACCAGCGGGATCAGGTTGATCCCGTAGCCGTCCTCGAGGGTGTCCAGATTTCCGTACCGGGCGCTCACCCGGACCACGTTCGCGATGCAGCAGAGCTGCCCCGCGGCGGCTCCCATCCACACAAGATCGTGATTCCCCCACTGGACGTCGAGACTGTGGTAATTCATCAGGCTGTCCATGATGTCGTCGGCGCCGCTGCCCCTGTCGTAGATGTCCCCGAGGATGTGCAGATGGTCGACGGTGAGCTTGGGAATCAGCTCCGCGATCGCCACGATGAAGCGGTCGGCGCTGCGGATCCGGATGATGGTGTTGATGATCTCCTCGTAGTAGGCCTCCTTGTCCGCGATGTCATCCTTCTCGGTGATGAGCTCCTCGATGACGAACGCGAAATCCTCGGGAAGCATCTTGCGGAGCTTCTTCCGGGTATACTTGCTGGCCGTGTACTTGCACACCGCGATCAGCCGGTACAGCATGACGCGGTACCAGTTGTCCATCTGCTCCCCGCTGAGCCTCTTCCTGACGAGGTCCGTCTTCTCCTCCGGATAATAGATGAGCGTCGCGAGCTCCCGGATGTCACTCTCGGACAGCGTCTTTCCGAACACCTCGGTGATCTTCTTGCGCACCGCCCCGGAGCCGTTTCGCAGCACATGGGAGAAGGCCTCGTATTCTCCGTGGATATCCGTTATAAAATGCTCCGTCCCCTTCGGCAGGTTCAGGATGGAGGACAGATTGATGATCTCCGTGGAGGCCCTGGCGATGGTCGGATAGAGCTCCGACAGGCGCTCCAGATATTTTCGCTCCAGCGTATTCATCGTCGTCCCGCCTCCCGGATCGTCCTGATAATGATGAGTACCGCGAGCAGCAGAAGGATGGCCGGCCCGAGCGCGGTGAGTACCCGCGAGACGAACCAGATCACGGCGACGACGATCATGACGGCGGCCAGGAGAATGCCGAACAGTCCCCAGTTGAACGCTCCGTTCTCGTCCTGAAGGAAGCCGCGCTTCCTGTCCACGCTGCCCTTCACGGTCTCCGCCTTCGTCCCGCTGCCGGATTCCTTCCCGGCGGCCTCTCCGGCGGGCGCCTCCCCGGCCGGATCCGCGGAGGCATCGTCTCCGCGCTGCTCCGTTTCGTGAGCCCCTTCAGACCGGCTGCCGGCCGCGGCGTCCCCGAAGTTCTCCCCGTCGGCCGCTTCCTCCCGCGCACCCCGGGACAGGCTTTCCTCGTGATGCCCGCCGGACAGGCTCTCCTCGTGATGTCCGTAGGAAGAGAACGAGTCCTCCTCGTGGTGTCCGTAGGAGAAGTCCTCCTCCCCGCTGTTCTCCGCCTGGTAGGCCCCCTCGTAATAGGCGTCCCCGGAGTCCCGCGTTTCCTCTGCGTACAGCTCCGAGGCGGACCGGGGGGTGTCCAGGATCGTTCTGGCGATCAGAAGCGGATCGCCGAGGGAGTCCACGGCTTCCTCCTCCGTCTTTCCGTGGGCGATCTCACCGTCTATATAGCCTTCGTAGTACTGCATCCGGGCGAGGACCTCCGACGTGGGGAGCTCCTCCTGAAGCTTCGCCCCGAGGGCTTCGATAAATTCCTTTTTTGTCATTTTCAGATGATTCCTCCGTAAAACAGAGTGTCCGGCAGACGCGAAACGCCTGCCGTGATTCGCAAAAAAGACCAGGAGAACGAATCTCCTGATCTTTTCCTGTCCCGTGTGTGATAGGATTCGAACCCACGACCTTCTGGTCCGTAGCCAGACGCTCTATCCAGCTGAGCTACACACACTTATGCCTGCTG
>CACYDL010000126.1 GCA_902773195.1 uncultured Lachnospiraceae bacterium | reverse complement strand
TTCTTTACTGTCGAGATTCCTCTCGCTTAAATGTTCTGGAATTTTCGAGTCTTTCGTATGTGTTCCACTGTTCAGTTATCAATGTGCGGTTGGTTCCGCCGCGCTGTTTTTCATCAGCGACAGCTTTGTTAGAATAGCAAATTCAAATCGAGGTGTCAACACCTTTTTTTAAAAAACCTGAAATTTTTTCTGAGGGACCGCCGCCGGTGTTTTCTCCGTCAGATGGATCTCGTGATCACGTCCTTGATTCCCTTCGCCAGCAGGTTGTTCTGATAGAGAAATCTCAGAAGCGGGCTGGCCTGCACCTGCTCCGCCAGTCTCACGCCCATCCTTGTGAAGGAAAGAAGGGACACCGCGCCCAGGGCGACCCAGACGATCAGGATGCCCTGCAGCGCTCCCAGGGGAATGCCCATGACATGGTCGGCCATCCGCACCACCCTGTGGCTTCGCATCCTGCCCAGGACGATCTCCACGATCAGCCACAGGATGCACGAGAGGATGAAGGTCGTGACCGTCGCGGCCAGGCTCATCAGGTAATCCGTCATCTGATCCGCGCTGATGGACCGCATCCCCGCGATGCCCAGGGCCAGATCGATGACCGCGGTGGCCACGTCGCCGGCCGAAGACCCCCGGCCGATGGAGGTCTGCCCCCCGCCCCTCTCGATGAAATCGGCGCTCTTGGCGTGGAAATACGTCTGGAGATTCTCGCTTCCGCGGAACAGATCCGTCATGCGCGGCGTGATCAGCATCGTGGTCAGAATGACGAGCACAAGGAACATCATGGAAAACAGGGTCCTGAGAAAGCCCCGCATACACGCCCTGATGATAACAATCAGCAGAAATGCCGCCGTAATGATAGTCAGAAGATTCATAGCGCCTCCGTGTGCCGCTGCCGCCTGCGAAAGGCCGGCTCCTCTGCGTGCCGCTGCTGCCTGCGAAAGGCCGCTCCTCCGCGACCCCCCGCCTTAGTGCAGGGTGATGACCTCCATCTTCTGGTCCGTGAGAATCAGAAGACGTTTTTTCCCTATTTTCAGGGCGTCCGAAATATTACCTTCCTTCAGGCGTCCCCTGAACCGGCAGACGCCCTTGGTGCTGAGCACGCTGAATTCCGTGTGGCTGCTGAGGATCACCCTGTCGCCGCACACCCGCACTCTCTCGTAGGGGGTATCCGCGTAGACGGAGGAGATCAGGTTTCCGTTGGTGGAATAGATGCTCATGCAGTACTTGTGCTCCGCATCCGAGCTCCGCGTGATGAAGCCCAGATGGGTGCCGTCGTGGAAGACGCTGCAGATGTCCTCTCCCAGGGAGACCGTCCGCCACTCCTCCGGCGCCTTCGATCCCTTGATGATCGTAAATCCGTCATCCCGGAAAACAGCGCACTCGTTGCCGCCGAGATACTGCACCTCCGGGGCGAACACGCCGGGATAGACGAATTCCGCGGTCATGTTGTTCTCGTGGTTTCTCCCCTCGGCCCCGAAGTGATAGATCCGGACCGTGGTGCCCGTCACGCCGTCCGCCGCCGTCAGATAGGCGACCGCCAGCTGAAGGCCGTCCCGGGAGATCGAAAGAGACACGGGATAGCCGGGATTGATGATGGAAGATTCCCCCGCGGCGATCTGGCTTCCGTCTTTGGCATAATAGACCAGATACGTCCTCTCTCCGTCACGCAGGAGGGCGGCGACCGTGTCCTTTGCCGAGATCCTGGCTTTTATGATGGGACTTCCGGTCGTGAAGGAGCCCACCAGCTTCTTCGTGTCGAAGATGTAGAAAGCCGTGCCGAGGCGGTCATAGAGCAGAATCCGGCCGCTGCACACATCGGCCCTCGGATCCTCCATGGAGAAGGTCACCGTCCAGAGCGTCTCCAGATCCTTGTTGATCAGGGCCGCACCGTCCCGGGAATACCTCAGCACGTATCCGTCCACATATTCGTAGCGGGAGACGCTGTCCGTCTTCAGCTCGGATTTCTCAATCCGGTAGCTCGTATACGTCCGGTTGTCCGAGGTCTTCTTCAGGACGATCGCGAGCAGCACAAGAAGAACCACGACCGCAATCGTGGCTGGCAGGCGTCCTCTCCCGCTCTTCTGTTTTTCTCCGGACCGGCCGGAAGTATTCTCCATCACAGATTCCTCGTCCGACACCGTCAAAGCTCGGTTCTTCCCTCAAAGGCCCTCAGCAGGGTGATCTCGTCGATGTTCTCCAGGTCTCCTCCCACCGGAACGCCGTTGGCGATTCTGGTCACGCGGATGCCCGTCGGCCGGATCAGCCGGCTGATATACATCGCGGTGGTCTCCCCCTCGAGGGTCGAATTCGTCGCGATGATCACCTCGTCCGCGCCGTCGACCGTCAGCCTTCTCATGAGCTCCTTCAGGCGGATGTCGTCCGGGCCGATCCCCAGCATCGGGGAGATCGCCCCGTGCAGGACGTGATAAACGCCCTCGTATTTGCCCGTCTTCTCGTAGGCGGCGAGATCCCGCGGCGTCTCCACCACCATGATCATGCGGTGATTCCTGCGGTCATTCGCGCAGATGGGGCATTTTTCCTCGTCCGTGAGCGTACAGCACACGGAACAGTATCTGACATTTCTGCGGGTGCTGATCAGCGTCTCCGACAGTCTCGCCACCTTTTCCTCCGGCATGCTGATGATATGAAACGCGAGCCGCTGAGCCGTCTTCGCGCCGATGCCCGGAAGAACCTGGAGCTGTTCGATCAGATCGCTGATGTGTCCGCTAAAATAGTCCACCGCCGAGACCTCCCATGCCGAGTCCGCCTCCGAGTCCTCCCGCGAGGGAGCTCATCTGCGAGGCCTGCTGCTCGTCGATCTGCTTCAGGGTCTCCCTGAAGGCCGCGATGATCATGTCCTGAAGGGTCTCGACGTCCTCGGGATCGACCGCGTCCGGATCGAGCGAAAGGGAAAGAATCTCCCTCTTTCCGTTCATGACCAGCTTCACGGCGCCTCCGCCGACCTGCGAAGAGAATTCCTTCTCCTCCAGCTCTTTCTGCTGCTCTTCCATCTGACGCTGCATCTTCTGGGCCTGCTTCATCAGATTCCCCATATTGCCCGGCATTCCTCCGCCGAACCCGCCGCTGCGTTTTGCCACGGTGCCACCTCCTGTAAATGGTTAAGAATCATTATTAACATGAAAAGAAGTGATCCGGACTTTCAGAACGGATCCGGATCATCCTCTTCGTCAATCTCCACGCCGAGACCCGCCAGGGCCTCCAGCTGGCGGTCCACGTCGACGGTGCGGAGCCCCGCAGCGCGGTTCTCCCTGAGGTGAAGCTCCACCTCCACGCGTCTGCCGTATCTTTTCTCCAGCTGTCTCTCGATCTCCTGCCTGAAATCGTCGTTGTTGACCAGCACCCGGTTCATGCACTCCGAGTGCGCCGTGCTCCTGAGCTCGATGTAGAGCCGGTTCTCAAGGGTATCCCCGTTGTACTGGGGCACCGCGTCCGCCCGGAGCTGCGTCCTCAAAGGCCCGTCCGGGAGCCCCGCCAGAAAATGTCTCCAGTCCGCGCAGATCTGCCGGAGATCCTCCGGCGCGGCGTCGGGAAGCACGTCTCCCTCTTCCTCCGGTGCCCTGTCTTCCTGCGGCTCTCTCTCCGGCAGGGTGCGTCCGCCCTGTATGCGGACAGCATAACCGCCTTCCTCCCATTCGTCAAGTCTCCGCTCCAGGCTCCTCACTCTCCCGGGGAGCGCGTCGGAGGACGGGTCGCTCTCCGGAACGGCGAGCCTGATCAGGGTGATTTCGGCCAGCGTCCGGCGGTCCGCCGAGTACCGCATCCGGTTCCGGAGATCCGAGGCGGTCCGGATAAACCGCATCAGCGTATCCGCGTCGGCGGACGACGCGGTGTCGAGAAGATCCGTCAGCTGATCCCCCGACATGCCGAGAATCGCTTCGGCGTCCGGCGCGGAGGAAGAAAGGACGATCAGGAGATCTCTCAGATAGCGGATCCAGCTCTCGACGAACTGCCCCGCCTCCACGCCCGAAGCGGTCTGTCTGCCGAAGGTTCTGACCGCCCCCTTCGCGTCGCCGGCGAGCACCTGCTCCGTCACCTGCCGGAAGACCGTGCGGTCGGGCTCCCCCAGGACCTTTCTGGTCCCCTCGCAGGTGAGAGGCTCGTCGATATAGTAGGCGATACACCGCTCCAGGATGGAGAGGGCGTCGCGCATGGATCCGTCCGCCGCCGAGGCGATCAGGAAGAGGGCCTTCTCCTCCGCCTCGATGCCCTCCCGGTCCAGAAGCTCGCCGAGACGGGAGACGATGGTATCCGTCCCGATCCTTCTGAAATCGTACCGCTGGCACCGGGACAGAATCGTCACCGGCACCCGGCCGGCCTCCGTCGTGGCCAGGATAAAAATGGCGTAATCCGGCGGCTCCTCCAGCGTCTTCAGCAGGGCGTTGAACGCCCCGGAGGAGAGCATGTGGACCTCGTCGATGATATAGACCTTGTACTTTCCCGAGGCGGGGCGGTACTGAACCTCCTCAATAAGCTCACGAATATTATCGACGCCGTTGTTGGAAGCGGCGTCGATCTCAATCACATTCATGGATGTGCCGGCGGCGGCCGCCCTGCAGGAGCTGCACGTCCCGCAGGGATTTCCGTCGTCAGGATTTTCACAGTTGACCGCTCTGGCGAGGATCTTGGCCACCGACGTCTTGCCCGTGCCCCTCGTCCCGCAGAACAGATAGGCGTGCTGAAGCCTGCCCGTCCGCACCTGGTTCCGAAGCGTCCTCGTCACATGTTCCTGCCCCTTCACCTCATCGAAGACCGGGGGCCGGAACCGGCGGTAAAGCGCGACATATGACATAGATGATCAGTCTCCGAAGCTGATTCCGATCGATTTTGCGAGAAGGACCGTCTGGTCGTTGGGGTCCACCATCTTCAGCTTGCCGGCTGACTTGCTCAGATCCACCTTCTTGATCTGGTTGTTGACGGTCGCGACCATGATGCCGTACTCCTCCTTGATGATGCACTGGGCGGCATAGGCGCCGAGCTTGGTGGAGAGGACGCGGTCGAACGGATCGGGCGAGCCGCCGCGCTGTACGTGGCCGGGAACCGTGACGCGGACTTCGTAGCCGGTCTTCTTCGTGATATCATCCGCCAGCTTGAAGGAAATGGAAGGATACCTGGAGGTGATCTTCTCCATCTCCTTCTTCTGCTCCTTCTTGTCGAGCTTGGCGATATCCTTCGGGATGGCGCCCTCCGCCACGGCCAGAATCGTGAACTTCTTTCCGCCCTTGTGGCGCTTGTCGATGGCGGCGCACACCTTCTTGAGATCATAGGGAATCTCGGGAAGAAGGATGATATCCGCGCCGGAGGCGACGCCCGCCGAGAGCGTGAGCCATCCGACCTTGTGTCCCATTACCTCGACGATGAAGACGCGGCCGTGGGAGGAGGCGGTGGTGTGAATCTGGTCGATCGCGGTGGTCGCGATGTCGATGGCCGACTGGTATCCGAAGGTGAGGTCCGTTCCCCAGATATCGTTGTCGATGGTCTTGGGAAGATGGATGATATTGAGTCCCTCCTCGCGGAGCATGTTGGCCGTCTTCTGCGTTCCGTTGCCGCCGAGAATCACGAGGCAGTCCAGGCGGAGCTTGTAGTAGTTCTGCTTCATCGCGTCGACCTTGTCCAGACCGTTGGCGTCCGGGACGCGCATGAGCTTGAACGGCTGACGGGAGGAGCCGATGATGGTGCCGCCCTTCGTCAGGATGCCGGAGAAATCAGCCGCGGTCAGAAGCCTGTAATTGCCGTAGATCAGGCCCTTGTAGCCTTCCTCGAACCCGTAGATCTCCAGGTCCTTGATATTGTGGCTGAGGCCCTTGACGACGCCGCGCATCGTCGCGTTGAGCGCCTGGCAGTCGCCTCCGCTGGTAAGTAAGCCGATTCGTTTCATATTAGTTGCTCCTCCTTTGCTGGCGCGAAAACCGCGCTTCTTCAATCCCGCTGCCGGCACAGGTTCCGGCGGTCTCAGACGGCGCCGCCGGGCCCTGTCCGGGTCAATCCTGCCTCAAGTATACTACCTGGTGAAACATTTGACAATTAAGTGAATTTACTATATACTTACGGAATCCGTGCAGCCGGGGCATTAGCGGGGCCCTGTAACCTGCAGTCCGCTACAGCAGGGGTGATGCCGCATCCGAGGGTGTGTTCTGATGGAGCCGCCCCCTTCAAGTGGCGTTGACGCCCGGGTCCTGCGCAATGCGAATCCATGAACCGTGTCAGGGTGGGAACACAGCAGCACTAAGTGGAAGCTCGTGTGTGCCGCGGGGGTGCCTGGGTCGAGTTAACTGTCGGGGTAACGTCTGTTGGAACCCATTCAGAGTGAGGCGCACGGATTTTTTTTGCGTTTTTTTTACTTCCTGCCGCAGGCCTTTTTCAGCCTGTCCACCACGATCCTGAGCGCCTTGATCCTGGCGTATTTCTTATCCACCGATTCCAGCACATACCACGGCGCGAAGGACGTGTTCGTCTTCTGGAGCATCTCGTTGATCGCCTCCTCGTAGAGATCCCATTTTTCGCGGTTTCTCCAGTCCTCGTCCG